>NZ_JBDLLU010000010.1 GCF_039749495.1 Dehalogenimonas sp. THU2
GTTTGGTCAAAGTCTTCATACTTGAGATTGGTCAATTCAGAGATACGCAATCCGCTATCAAGCAACACTGAGAGTATTGCTTTATTCCTGACATCGTACATGGTTTTACCCTCACACGCCTCAAAAAGTCGCTGAATTTCGATTGTGGCAAGTGCTTGTATGACCTTCTTCTCTTGTTTTGGTGGTTTAATGAGGCTGTAGGGGTTGTTTGAGATTAGGTCTTCTCTTTTCAACCAATTGAAGAACGTTTTCATGGAACGATAGTAGATGTGAACCGTTGTAGGGCTTGCCTTGCGCCACGCTGAGGGGTTAGAACTACCCCAACGGTGCTCTTCACTAGCCAGGTACCAGAGGAATTCCCGAATGTTCGTTGTGGTTATGTTTTGAACCTGAGTGGGAAGGTTTTTATGCTCAAAAAACCAAATTAGGTTATCAAGCACCATTCCGTAAATTTCAATGGTTTTGGGGGATTTGTTCTCGCAGCGACAATTAAGTAGATAACCTTTAGCCATGGATTGAAGTGAGTCCATTGCGACGAGATGATTGATAGTTAGGGCGTCTACAGTAGTTTGTACCATGTTGTTTTGACATCGGAATTAGCTGATTTACAATGAATTTACGTTCAGTTATAATGACTCTTTCACGGGCGGTTAGCTCAGCTGGTTAGAGCGCCTGCTTTACACGCAGGATGTCACAGGTTCGAATCCTGTACTGCCCAGTTTCCTCTTTTGCGAACTCCTGCACAATAATCGATATCCCATAACGCTTGACGTTTAACGCAAAGCGTTATATAATTGGCGCGTGATAAAGACTTTCAAAGACGAGGAAACTGAAAAAGTCTTTTATCGGCAGTTCTCTCGTAAGCTGCCGTCCGATATCCAGCAAGTAGCCCTGCGGAAGTTGCGTATGATTCACAACGCTCATGCGATTATGGATTTGAGCATTCCCCCGGCTAACCAACTGGAAAAACTCAAAGGTCAGAGAGCGGGACAATACAGCATTCGCATCAATGATCAATGGCGGATATGTTTCGAGTGGCGAAGCAATACCGCCTACAATGTGGAAATCGCGGATTACCACTAGGAGACACGAAAAATGGATATGAAATTAGCTCCTGTCCATCCGGGAGAAGTATTACTGGAAGAATTTCTCAAACCTATGGGTATCAGCCAGAATCATCTGGCCCTCAAAATAGGGGTGCCTGCCCGCCGCATAAATGAAATCGTCCTGGGTAAGCGCCGCATCACTGCGGATACCGCGCTCAGGTTGGCACGGTATTTCGGCACCACTGCAAAATTCTGGCTGGGGTTGCAGACGGATTATGATTTGGATACCACAGCCGATGAATTAGGTGAGCGTTTGACGCGTGAAGTGGCTTCTTATGCTATCGCCGGATAACCGGCTGAACCATCCAGGTGAAGTCTCATCCATCATCGATAACATTCCAGTTCATCGGAGTACACTGTTGATCCATGCTTAGTCCAAACAACATCTCCAAATCATTCGGCGCACGTACGCTCTTCAGCGGCGTGAGCTTCCACATAGGCGCCCGCGACCGGACGGCGCTCCTTGGCCCGAACGGCGCCGGTAAAACCACTCTGTTCGAGATCATCGCCGGGGACGTCATCCCGGACGGCGGCACCGTCACCCGTCCAAAGGATATCACCATCGGCTACCTGCGCCAGGAAGTGGATAACCATTCCCCTAAACCCCTGCTGGAACATGTCGTCGCTTCCGCGGTGCATATCGCCTCGCTGGAGCACCGCATCAAGGTCCTTCAAGCGGCGATCGGCGAAGACGACGGCGATGTGGATCAGGACGCCCTGCTCCGGGAACTCGGCGAGTTGCAGCACCGGTTCGAGGCCAGCGGCGGTTACGACCTGGAACATGAAGCCGAGGTCATCCTGACCGGCCTGGGATTCAAGGAAAGCGATTTCAAAAAACCGATGTCCAGTTTCAGCGGTGGCTGGATAATGCGGGCGGAGCTGGGCAAAATACTGCTTCAAAACCCCGACCTGCTGCTCCTGGACGAACCGACCAACCACCTTGACCTTGAGACCCAGATCTGGTTCGAGAATTACCTCACCCAGTACCAGGGCGCGGTGCTCCTGACCTCCCATGACCGCGCCTTCCTGAACCGCGTCGTCCGGCGCGTCATCGTGCTGGAGAATGGTGAGGTTTCCGTCTATCCTGGCAACCATGATGCCTACGTGCTGGCGCGTCAGCGCGAGATCGAGGCGCTGGAGGCGGCGGCCAGCCGCCAGGCGGTAAAACTGGAAAAAGAAACCCGCTTCATCGAGCGTTTCCGCTCCAAAGCCACCAAGGCCAGCCAAGTGCAGTCCCGCATCAAGGCATTGGACAAGATCAAGCGCATAGAAGTGCCGCGCCTGGTTAAGAAGATAAAATTCTCCTTCCCGGAGCCGCCGCGTTCCGGTGACGAGGTCATCAATCTGACCCACATTCGCAAAGCCTATGGCGATAATGTGGTTTATAACGACCTGAACCTGTTGCTGCGCCGGGGGGATCGGGCGGCATTGGTGGGACCCAACGGCGCCGGCAAAAGCACTCTTCTCAAGATGCTGGCCGGGGTGTTGCCCTTTGATAAAGGCGAGCGCCGCCTGGGCCACAACGTGGTCACCGCCTACTACGCCCAGCACCAGCTGGAACTTTTGGACCGGCACAATACCATGTTGGAAGAGTTGCGGCGGGCGGCGGTTGCGGAGCCGGAGCAACGGCTCAGGGCCATCCTGGGAGGCTTTCTTTTCAGTGGCGATGACGTCAAAAAGAAGGTGTCGGTGCTCTCCGGCGGTGAAAAGGCCCGCCTGGCCATCGCCAAGATGCTGGCCCAGCCGGCCAACCTGCTGCTCATGGATGAGCCGACCAACCACCTGGACATCGCCTCACGGGAAGTCCTGGCCGACGCGCTGGACGATTATCACGGCACCTTGTGCTTCATCACCCATGACCGCACCTTGATCCGTCAGGTAGCCAACAAGATTATCGAGGTGAAAGACGGCCGGGCTATCGATTACCCCGGCACCTACGACGAATATCTCTACCACCAGGCTTCCGTTACGGCATCAGCGCCGTCCGGAAAAGCAGCCGCCCAAAAAGCGGCGGCGACATTGTCGTCGGTGGACCAGCGCCAGCGCCGCGCCGCCGCCGTTAATCTCAGAAACGAGTCAAACCGGAAGATCAGCCCGCTCAAAAAACGAATAGAACAGATCGAGGCTGCTCTGGCTCGCGACGAGGCCGAACTGGCGGCCATCGAGGTCGAATTCACCAGCCCCGATGCCTACGGCGATTCGCAGGCAGTGGTGGCCCGTATCGACCGCCACAAAACCCTCAAAGACACCATAAAACGCCTGACCGGCGAGTGGGAAAAACTGGCCGCCGAGGAAGAACAACTTCGCGCTGAGTTAGAAAATGCTCTGGCACGGCTCGAATCTGAAACGTAGGATATCCAGTTAAAATCGAACAATATTCCGATTGTAGCGCTCCACCCGGTTTTTCAGCAGCACGGCTCTAAGATACAGGTACGAGTTCGATCTCGAAAAGCAGCGGCCATAGTTTCCCTGTGACGAGCAGCCTGCCGCCCGCTGCATCCCAGGCGATGCCGTTCAGCACATCCACCGCCACACCACCGGCCTGCTCGGGTGTCAGTAGTCCGGTTAGGTCTATCCAGCCGGTAACTTCCCCATCCGCGGGATTGATGATGACGATCTTATTGGTCTGCCAAATGTTGGCAAAGACCCGGCCTTCGATGTACTCCAGTTCGTTGAGCCGGACCACCGGAGTCCCGCCGTCATGGACATTGACCTGGCCGAGCACCGCGAATGTCGCCGGATCGAGGAAATACAGCGTCGCCGTGCCGTCGCTCATGATCAGTCGGCTGCCGTCGTGGGTGAGACCCCAGCCTTCGGTGGTGTAGGCAAAATCGCGCCGCAGGTCAAAGGTATCTTTGTCGTAAACGAAACCGACTTTCGACTGCCAGGTCAGCTGGATAAGGGAATCCTGCCAAAGCGTCAAACCTTCGCCGAAATACTGCGACGATAGAGAGAATGACTGCAACACCTGGCCAGTGGCAGGATCGACTTTGCGCACTGATGAACTGCCGTACAACCCGGTGCTTTCATACAGGAAACCGCCGTCATAGACCAACCCTTGAGTGAATGCGGTGCGGTCATGCGGATAGGTGTTGACGATGCGATAACTGTAATCCCCCTCCGGCGGCGGGGTTGTCTGCGGCGCCTGGGTGGTCTCTGGAGGCGGTTCGCCCTGGCCGCAGGCAACCGGCCCGATCGCGATCATAACGGCGATCAGTAAACCCGCGCCGAGGCGATGCCACATCATCGATGTCTTTATAACCCGCCTCCGTACTCATATCATAACCCCGAGAAGCTTAAAACCGGAAATCGTCAACTTGACCCATATCATACTCAAACTGCCGTCCGCTGTAATATACTGGTTACGTCGCGTTCCAGGTGGACGCGAACATTTTTCAGAGGGAGATTTTCTATTGAGCGAAATGTTTTGTTTCCAGTGTGAACAGGCGGTCGGCGGCAAGGCCTGCACCAAGGTCGGCGCCTGCGGTAAAACCCCGACAACTTCAGCCCGGCAGGATGAACTGACGGCGGCGCTGATCGATCTGGCGCGGGCGGCGGAAGGCAAAACGCCCGGCTCCGATACCGACCGGCTGGTGATGCGGGGGCTTTTCGCCACCGTTACCAACGTCAACTTCGACGATACCCGCCTCGATGAACTTACCGCGGAAGTGCGCGCCGGGACCAGCCGCCTGGGCGGCGTCGAAACGTTCGACGCCTCCACACTATGGCAGGGCGATGCCGATGTGGTTTCATTGCGTTCGACGTTGCTGTTCGGTCTGCGCGGCATGGCCGCCTACGCCTGGCACGCCTTCGTCCTCGGCAAGACCGACGATGCGGTCACCGCCTGGTTCTACAAGGGTTTGCGGGAGATCGCCGCTGAGCATTCCGTCGCCGAGTGGCTGGGACTGCTCATGGAATTCGGCCACATCAACCTCAAGTGCATGGAACTGCTGGACGCCGCCAACACCGGCGCTTACGGCCACCCGGTGCCCACTAAAGTTACCACCGCCGTCGAGTCCGGTCCGTTCATCGTCATGAGCGGCCATGATCTGCTGGACCTCAAGGAACTCCTGGAGCAGACCGAGGGTAAGGGCATCAACATCTACACCCACGGCGAGATGCTGCCGGCCCACGGCTATCCCGGACTGAACAAGTATGCCCACCTCAAAGGCAACTTCGGCACCGCCTGGCAGAACCAGCAGAAGGAGTTTGCCGGCGTCCCCGGCGCCTTCGTCTTCAATACCAACTGCCTGATGCCGCCGAAGAGTTCCTATGCCGACAGGGTCTTCACCTCCGCCGTCGTCGCTTATCCCGGTCTGCGTAACCTGCCCGGTGCCGGTGATCAGATCGACTACGGACCGGCCATCGAAAAAGCATTGGAACTCGGCGGCTACAAGGAGCGGCAGGAGTTCACCGGCATCAACGGCGGCCAGGTACTGACCACCGGCTTCGGCCGGGAGGCGGTCATGAGTGTGGCCGGCGCCGTCATCGAGGCGGTCAAGAGCGGCGCGGTGAAGCACTTCCTGCTGGTCGGCGGTTGCGACGGCGCCCGCCCCGGCCGCAACTACTACACCGAACTGGTCGAGAAATCCCCCGCCGATACGGTGATCCTGACCCTGGCCTGCGGCAAGTACCGCTTCAACGACCTTGACCTGGGTACCGTCGGCGGGCTGCCGCGGCTCCTGGACGTCGGCCAGTGCAACGACGCCTATTCGGCAATCAGGATCGCCCTGGCCCTGGCTGATGCCTTCGAATGCGGCGTCAACGACCTGCCCCTGTCGCTGGTGCTGTCATGGTACGAGCAGAAAGCGGTCTGCATCCTGCTGACGCTGCTCGCCCTGGGTATCAAGAACATCCGCCTTGGGCCGACGCTGCCGGCCTTCGTCTCGCCAAACGTGCTCGGAGTGCTGGTCGAACAGTTCGGCCTGAAGCCCATCTCCACACCGGAAGCCGATCTCGCGGCGATCTTGAGCTAGACTAAAACGAGAGCCCGCTTTAAAAAGCGGGCTCTCGTTTTGCTCGACACTTATTCCAACCCCGCCGGCTGCGGCTTGTCCGGCCGCAGCAGCAGCACCGAGGCTTCCACCGAATGGAGGATGCGGTCGGCTACGCTGCCCATCAGGTAGCGGGAGAGGCCGGTGCGGGCATGGCAGGTCATAACTACCATCGAGGAACCGGTTTCGGCTGCCAGCCGGGAAATCTCTTCATCCGGTTTGCCAATGCGTACCACATGGCTGACCGCCACGCCTCCGGCTTCGAGTTTTCCGCCAGCCTTCTTCAAATACTCTTCCGCCTGTTTAAAATACAACTCGGCCTTATCGCCGGCCTTACACCAGGCGGGATCGGCCACGTGCTCCAGAAAATCCGGACTGGGCTCATCTGTGGTGGCCACCCGGCGCTCCGGCGCCACGTGGATCAGATTCACCTTCATGCCCTGGCCGCACATTTTATCGGCCATTTCTTCAACGACCCGCAAGGCTTTCTCAGCCATCGCCGAGCCATCCAGCGGCACCACGATATTGCGGCATATTTCGCCGCGCTTTTCAGAGACCCGGGATTCGGGCCTCACGATTAACACCGGCAGCCCGCAACCGCGCACGATAGCGTCGGTAACGCTGGCAAGCGCCAGGCGACGTAAGCCGGAATGACCGTGACTGGCCATCAGGATCAGGCTCGTACCCTGGGACGCCGCGGCGCCGACGATATCTCCGGCCGGATGCCCCAGTGTTATCCCCGGCGGCTCCTCACAAACCAGGTCTTCATCCACTTTTTCCCGTACCAGGAGCGGAGTTACCGTAACATCAGGTCCGCCGCTTTCCCGGATGCGCCGTTCCAGCGCCCCGGCACGGCCTTCCAGATAACAGCGGTAAAGGTGTTCATAGCGCACGGCGCCATAATCAAGCACGCCCAGCAGCGTGATCTGCGAGCCCATCCGCCCCGCTATCTCCTCGGCGCAGGGAAGCACTGTTTCAGCGGTCGGTGATCCATCGAGCGGAACCAGTATTTTCCTGAACATGGTTTTCACCCCCTTATCCGGTTGTGATTCTCCCCATATCAATGATAGCACTGTCGTAAAGAACCCGGGATGCGGGAATGGTCACAGGATCATGTCTGCGACTGGAAAATCTCATCAGCCAGGTTTGGCGTTTTGACGGCGAAACCCTATACTGGGTATATGAATATTAAACTGACTGTGTTTTCCGACTATATCTGACCGTTCTGCTATATCGGCAAGGGACTTGTCGACAGTTTGCGTGATGAATTCGACATCGAAGATACCTGGCTCGGCTTTGAGATCCACCCGGAAACGCCGCCGGAAGGGGCTGATGTAAGCGGGAGATACGATCCTGAAGACATTGCCCAAATGAAACTCATGTTGAACCAGCGGGCCGAAGAACTGGGTCTGCCTTACGATCCGGCGCCTATATTGGCCAATTCCGCCCTGGCGCTGGCCGCGGCGGAATACGCCCGCGATAACAATCGTTTCGAGGAATTCCACCGGGAAATGCTGGAAGCGGTCTTCGCCCGGGGACAGAATATCGGACTCCGGGAAGTTATCGCCGACACTGCCCACCGCGCCGGCTTGGACGGCGCCGATATGTTAAAAGCCATCGATGAGAACCGGTATGAGGAGAGGCTGAAGAAATCGCATGACCTCGGGCGACAGCTCAGGGTCACCGGCGTACCGACCTTTATCGTCAACGACAGTTACAAGATCACCGGCGCCCAGCCCCTGGAGACATTTCGGGAGATTTTCCGCAAGGTCGAGAACCGGGAATAGCGTCCGCCGACCTCAACGCACTTACTGAACATAACGCTTCTATGGTATAATATGGCATATGGCTGAGATAAAGGTCGTCGCCACCAACCAGAAGGCGTACCATAACTACTACATCAGCGACCCGCTGGAAGCGGGACTGGTGCTGACCGGCACGGAGATCAAGTCTCTCCGCGGCGGCCGCGTCAATCTGGGAGATGCCTACGTACGGCCGGATAACGGCGAGATGTGGCTCCTGAACGCCCACATCGCCCGGTACGACCCGGGCTCTTACATGAGCCACGAGCCGACCCGCCGCCGCAAGCTTCTCATCCATAAAAAGCAGATGCGCATGATGCTCTCCCGCATCAAGGAGCAGGGCCTGACCCTGGTGCCGACCAAGATCTACATCAAGGGCAATATCGCCAAGGTGGAAATCGCCGTGGGCAAGGGTAAGAAGCTCTACGACAAGCGGGAGGTCATCCAAAAGCGCGAGTCTGACCGCGAGCTCGGCCGGGTCCTTAAGAGCCGGCTCTAAATAACCTGGGGACGCGTGGTTTCGACAGTGGAGGTTAGTTACGGAATTGCAGGTTGAGCTTGTCGCTAAGCTCATTAATCCTGGCGGCAAAAAACAACTGGCGAACGTGAACTCGTTCTCGCTGGCTAAATAACGCTAGCGCATCCGCCGCGCCTTACCCTGACGGGCGCGAATCGGGTGCCGACAGCCGGGGTGCCGCTGACCTGATGCCGATATGGGAAGCGAAAGAAAAATCGGCTTGCCCGGCGATATTCCGCCGGTTGAAGCTCAAAGGGCAAGAACAAAGATCCGGCTAAACCTGTAGCATATTTCGGGCAGTCTTCTCTGGACGGGGAGTTCGACTCTCCCCCGTCTCCACCAGAAATCGATCGAGCCGCCGGGCGAAAAACCCGGCGGCTCGTTTATTAGTTGGACAACAGCACTTTAGCTGGTTCTCAATCAATCCCCGGGTGATGATAATTAAAATTTGTATTGAATAATCGTTCAAGTAATGATACTATATGCGGGCATAACAATTACCCTGGAAATTGACATTATGTGGGGGGATGGATGATCACCAGGCAGGGGGAAATACTTCTTAAGCCGGAGCGGGATGTCGCCGCGGGCGCCCAGCGCATTGAAGTCTCGGTCTTCACCATAAACGCCCGGTTCAACGGGTATATCCTGTGCAAGCCTCACCAGCGCCTCCTCGACGTTCTCAATTCGGGTTCAAGCCTGAACACCACATTGAACCGTGACTTCCTGGAGATCAGGGATGTCGATATTTTCGATAACCGTTCCAGCGAGCCTTCCCGGCACCTGGATATCGGTTACGCCCGCCGGAGCAATATCATTTTCATCGGTGAGAAGCAGTGCATCGACAGTTGCCGGAAGGAACTGACCCACCCGATGCGGGAGAAGAAACCCATACGCGCCGAGATTAAAATGCCCGGAGTCATCCTCAAAGGAGCCATGTACGCCGAAACTTGGCAGGATTTGCCCGGCGCTCTTCATCGGGATGAGATATTCCTGCCCCTGACCGATGTGGAGTTGGATCTAAACACGGGAGACGGTGAGAATCGCTTTGATTTCGGCGCGGTCAACCGGGACCATATCATCTTCGTCGGCGCAGATCTTTAACTGACGCCTTTCTTTCCACTCGGCAACCGGACAACGACGAGAGGTGACTACCAATCAGCCGCTGGCATTCAGCCAGCGGCTCGTTTATTATTAAGCGGTAATCGGACCGGACCCCGTCGCTCACCAATAGATCGGAGAGAGAGGACCGTAAATGGATTCAGAAACGAGAAAACTAGTCCTGGATTCCTTTGGCGCCGCGTCTCAGCAACTGCAAGCGGTTCTGGACGCCACTGACCCGGCAAAGTGGCACATGACTCCGGCGCCGAACGAATGGAGCATCCGCCAGATTATTTTTCATATTGCGGACAGTGAAGCCAACTACTATCTTCGTCTCCGCAAGGCGATAGCCGAACCGGGCGGCGTGGTCGTAGCCTATGATCAAAACCTGTGGGATAATTCCCTGGCCTACGAGGATCGCAGCACCGATGAGGCTTTGGCACTGTTTCGACTGCTGAGAGCTTCGAGTTATCGGTTGCTGGCTCAACTGCCTGAAAAAACCTGGTCCAATCCGGTGCAGCATTCCGAGCGGGGCAGGTTGACCCTTGAAGACCTCCTCCTTGGAAGCGTAAGCCATATTGCCGAGCATATTCAACAGATAGAGTCTAATACCAAATCTTCGAGTCGATAGGACGCCCTTCATGAATCGGGAAATCCTGTTAAGACCGGCTGAAGAGGCTGACCTGGAGACCATCAACAGCCTCTATAACCACTACGTCCAGCTCTCTACCTGCACTTACCAGGAGGAACCTGAGACGATAGCGGCCCGGCAACGGTGGTTCGAGGATCACCAGCCGGAAGTGCACCCGATCATCGTCGCGATCTTGGACGGCAGGGTCGTGGGGTGGGGTTCGCTCTCACCTTATCATGCCCGCTGCGCCTATCGCCATACGGTGGAAATTTCCATCTACGTTCATCATGAGTTGCACCGGCAGGGAATAGGCTCGACCATCCTGAATGATCTTATCGCCCGTGCCCAGCGGATTGGATACCATGTGATCATTGCCGCTATCGACGGTGATCAGAAACAAAGCATCGCCCTGCATCGAAGGTTTGGCTTCGCCGAGGCCGGTCATTTCCAGCAGGTCGGCTTTAAGTTCGGGCGATGGTTGGATGTGATCTATATGGAACTGATTCTCTCTTGAAAAACAATAGACCAATTAGGTTATTTCGGGCTTAAACTCCAAGAAACACCAGCGGGATCGCTACCGCTAAAACTCCCATGATCAATACGATGTTTTTATACAACCCATATCTTGACCGGTATCCCTGGACAATGGCCGGGTCATAATATTTGTCGAGGCCTTCCTCCTGGTACATTTTAACAAGACCTTCAGTCAGCTTGACGCGCCGCTCGACACCTTTCGACAGAGCCTGATAAACCAAATAATCAAACACAATTGTGACTCCGAGCAATATCGAAAAAGCTGCGAACAGGCTGAAGTTGAACTCGGTGAACGTAGTAAAGGAACCATCGTTTCGGTAATCGTAGTTCGTCGACCAGGCCCCGGCGGCAAATGCGATATTAGCAAGAAGAAAGACAATGTTCAAAATAATTGCGACGACAACCGTCGTTTTATCTGTTTTCGTAGTCTGTTCGAGTTCGGCAGAGATTTCACCATGAAGTCGATCTTTCATAATTCCTCCTGAATTTCACAAATTTTGATGATCCGTCCGCAAATGAGGATCCCATCGGCAGACGAGAAAAAACCTAAAACTTACGCCCCGTCAGCCTACTCCTCGTCCACCTTATCATCCCTTTTATATGTACCCAGCACCTTGACCATACTGGTGACCTTCTCCAGTTCCTTCATCGCCCGCTGTGTCGCCGGGACGTTCAAGCCCTTTTCAAAGTCGAGGTAAAAATAATAGTCCCAGGCGCGCCCGGTGACAATGGGACGGCTTTCGATTTTGGACAGGTTGATATCCTCGTCATTGAAGCATTTCAAGGCCTGATACAGCGCACCGGGGATGTTCTTGCCCCGGATGACCAGGGAGGTCTTATCAGCGGCTAGATCATACGGAGTGTCGGGCCGGGCGATGATCAGGAAGCGGGTGTAATTCCGTTTTTCCGTCTCAATGTCCTTGGCCAGTATCTTCAAACCGTAGATCTCCGCCGCCAGCGCCGATCCGATGGCCGCGGCGGTATGCATGTCGTCCTCTTTGATGAGCCGGACGGCGGCGGCGGTGTCGTCGGTCTCGATGCGCCGCATCTTCGGATGCTTCTCCAGGAATTCCTCGGACTGGTTCATGGCCATGGGGTGGGTATAGACGTCGGTGATATTATCGATCTTGGTATTTGGCAGGGCGATGAGGTTCAGCACGATTCGCAGGTATTCCTCACCAACGATGCGTGTATCGTATTTAAGCAGATGATCATAGTTCTCCAGGAACGAGCCGTAATTGGAGTTCTCGATAGCCACCACGCCGTAATCCGAGACTCCCTTGTGCACGTCCTCGAAGACCTGTTTGAAAGTCTCGCTTTCGATGATCTCCGAATCGCCGGGAAATTTCTTCCGAGCAACGATATCATGAAAGGACCCTCGAGAACCCTGGATTGAGATCTTATACATGGACCAGCCTCCCTGGAAGTATTCAAATAGTCGAGATTTGTTTTAATGATAGCTGTAAACCGGCCCAATGGCAACAGTTTTTCTCCTCGCCACAATTCGCGTCTCTCCCTTTCGCAAAAGGGAGATTATGAGGGATTTTCACCGGGTCCAGCCCGCTGGCGTTAATCACCGGCCGCCCCCGAATTTTATTTTGAAAATCCCCCAAAACCCGCCAAACTCCTATTGACAGCCCACGAGTGGCGTCGTGGTAAGATATGCTCTCCTCGATAATTATTTAGCCTTACCCTTAACATGGGTTCTAATATGTCAATCGCAACTGACAGCTGAAAAAAGGGTTCGTTTCTGCACTTTGGGAAACGAATAGAATTATTTTTCACCGAAACATCTACGTATCACTCATATTTCTAACAAAAAGACGCGGAAAACTGGAGCCAATCGCAATCTCTTATGCTATAATACCCCTCTAGTGGAGGCGGATAGGCTCTGGTGGGCCTCGCGGTCTTCAAAACCGTAGGCGGCGGCGCAAACCGTCGCGGGGGGTTCGATTCCCTCCCCCTCCGCCACTTTTAAAAATTCAAAATCCGAATGCCTGTCCCCCCGGCGGCGGGGATCGAAATTCGAGCCAAAAATGCGAATGACCGAAACATGAAAGCCTGAATAATTTTTTGGACATTCGAAATTTTTTAATTTTTTCGGATTTCGGATTTCGTGCTTCGGATTTCCCGGCAATCCGCAGGTTGCCGGGCGGAAGGTGGTGAGCCGCATGACAGAAAAACGCCTGACCGAATACTCCGCGTACTCCGGCTGAGCAGCCAAGATAGGTCCGGGTGACCTGGCTAAAGCGCTCTGCGGCTTGCCCGTCAAAGCTTACCCTGAGGTATTGGTCGGTCTGGAAAAGGCCGATGACGCCGGGGTCTACCAGCTCACGCCCGAAATCGCCCTGGTGCAAACGATCGACGTCATAACCCCGGTTATCGACGACCCCTTCGCCTTCGGCCAGGTAGCCGCAGCCAATTCCCTTTCCGATGTTTATGCCATGGGCGGGCGCCCGGTAACGGCCATGAGCTTCGTGGGTTTTCCCATGGGCGAGATCGACGTGGAAGTGCTGCGACTGATGCTGGCAGGGGCTTTGAACAAGCTTGACGAAGCCGGTTGCGCCCTGGTGGGCGGCCACTCCGTCAAGGATGTCGAGATCAAGTTCGGCCTGTCGGTCACCGGTATCATTCACCCCGATAAGGTGCTGACCAAGGGCGGCGCCCGGGTGGGGGACCGGCTGATACTGACCAAGCCCCTGGGCACCGGCATTTTGAACACCGCCCTCAAGGCCGACCTGCTGGAACCGGCGGCGGTGCAGATGGTCATCGGCCAGATGACGGCCCTGAACAAGGCCGCCGCCGAAGTCATGACCGAACTTGGCGCTCACGCCGCCACCGACATCACCGGCTTCGGGCTGATAGGCCACGCCGCCGAGATGGCTGGGCTGGGCGAGGTCAGCTTCAAGATGAGTTTTAAAGCGATACCGCTGATGGATGGGGCGCGGCAATGGGCGGAGGCGGGGCTGGTACCCGGCGGCGCCTATTCCAACCGCGGGTACCGCGAGGATATACTGGATATGGACCTGCCGCTGGTCGAGGACTGGATGCTGGATGTCATCTTCGACCCGCAGACCTCGGGCGGCCTGCTCATCGCTGCTCCGGAGAATGTCGCCAACGAGATGGTCGAGCGCATCCGGCAGCGCGGTTTTCCGGCGGCCGCCGTCATCGGCGAGGTGCTGGCTGAACCGGCCGGGCGTATAATCATCACCGAATAAAGGCGGTAAAAATGGCTAACGAGACGCAGAACGAACTCCGTAAACTGCCCGCCGTGGAGAAAGTGCTCTCCGACCCGGCGCTAACGGCAGCCATCGAACGTTTCTCTCACCCGGTCGTCACCGAGGCGGTCCGGGCGGTTGTCGAAGAACTCCGCCAGGGTGTCGCCGCCGGGGGCACGGTGCCGGCCTTCGAAGGCATCATCGATACTGTGAAAACCCGCCTGGCCGAAGATTGGCCGGGCTTCCTCCAGCCGGTCATCAACGCCACCGGCATCATCCTGCACACCAATCTCGGCCGGTCGCCGCTTTCGGCGGAAGTGGTTTCGACGCTGGCGGGCATACTGGGCGGCTATTACGCCCTGGAACTGGACCTCAACACCGGCGAGCGCGGCGTGCGTGCCCGGGAGATGGAAAAGCTGCTGCGGCTGGTCACCGGCGCCGAGAGCGCCCTCGTAGTCAACAATAACGCCGCCGCAGTGCTGCTGGTGTTGTCCGCGCTGGCTCACGGACGGGAAGTCATCGTCTCACGCTCTGAACTGGTGCAGATCGGCGGCGGTTTCCGGGTGCCGGAGGTCATGGCCCAGTCCGGCGCCATCATGCGAGAAGTGGGCACCACTAACCAGACCTTCGCCCGCGATTTCGAACAGGCGGTGAACGACAACACGGCCATGATCATGGCCGTCCACCGCTCCAACTTCGCCCTGCGCGGCTTCACCCACGACGCCTCACTGGCCGAACTCAGGGAAGTAACCAATAACTTCGGCCTGCCGCTGGTTTACGACCTGGGCAGCGGGGCTTTGACCGATACCGCCGCTTACGGTATGTGCCACGAGCCGACGGTGGGGGAGGCTCTGGAGGCCGGCGCCGACATCGTCTGCGTCTCCGGCGACAAGCTGCTGGGCGGGCCGCAGTGCGGCATCATCCTGGGTAAGAAGGTCTGGCTCGACCAGCTCCGGAAACACCCGCTGCTGCGGGCTGTGCGGGTGGACAAGTACGCCGCTATCGCCCTGTCGGCCACTCTTTTACATTATCTCAAGAGCGATACCGCCGGACTGCCGGTTTATGCCATGATGCAAACCTCTGTCGAGAGCCTCGAAGAGCGGGGCAAGGCCATGGCGGCGCGGCTAGCCGCATCCGGCATCGAAGCCGAGGTCATCGACGGAGAAAGCCTGGCTGGCGGCGGCTCGCTGCCTGATGAAACGCTGCCGACGAAACTGGTCGCCATGAACGTTAAAGGACATATCGAAGATTTCTGCCGCCGCCTGCGGCTGGGAACGCCGCCGGTGCTGGGCCGAGTAAACGAGGGGCGCTTCGTCATTGACCTCAGGACGGTATTCCCGGCGCAGGACGGCAACCTGGCGATGGCTGTCATTGCGGCTTTGAGGTCCTAACCCATGATCACCCTCGGCACTGCCGGCCATATCGACCACGGTAAATCGAGCGTGGTCAAGGCTCTCACTTCGATCGACCCCGACCGTCTGCCCGAAGAAAAAGAGCGCGGCATGACCATCGACCTCGGCTTCGCCTGGTTCGCTCTGCCGAACGGCGAAAAAGTGGGACTGGTGGACGTACCTGGGCATCAACACTTCGTTCGCAACGTCATCCCCGGCCTGACCGGCATCGACGCCGTCATGCTGATCATTGCCGTCGACGACGGCTGGATGCCCCAGACCGAGGAGCACCTTCAGATCATCGACCTTTTGGGTATTTCGAAGGGTATCATCGTCCTCAACAAGATCGACCTGGTGGAGGCCGACTGGCGGGAAATGGTCAAGGCCGATATCGCCGAACACCTGACCGGAACGGCCCTGGCCGACGCCCCAATTATCGACGTCAGCGCTAAGAGCGGCCTGGGCATCGATGACCTTAAAACGGCCATCGGCAGGCTGGTGGCCGGCGCTGGGCAGACCGATACCGGCAAACCGCGACTGCCCATCGACCGCGTCTTCACCATCAAGGGCGCCGGCACGGTCATCACCGGCACGCTACATCACGGCACGCTCTCCGTCGGTGACGAGGTGACCATCCTGCCCGGAGGCGCCCGGGCGCAGGTCCGCGGCATAGAAAGCTATAAAGAACACCTTGCCCGGGCGCGTCCCGGTTCCCGGGTGGCTTTGAACCTGCCCGGGGTCAAGAAAGAAGACCTGGAACGCGGCGATGTCATCGTTACCCGAGGCGCGGAGACGCCGCTGTCCCGTTACCTGGACGCCGAACTGCGCCTCCTGCCGGCGTTGAAACAACCGCTTAAAACCGGCACCGAACTGACGCTGTTCTTTGAGACGACCGAGTTGCCGGCGCGGGTAATCGCTCTGTCCGGCCGGGAAATTGCCCCGGAGGAGGGTCCGGCGCTGGTGCAGTTCCGGCTTCCCGGCGAAGTGGCCGCCTTTATCGGCGAGCGTTTCATCGTGCGCCGCGCTGCCACGGAGACCATCGGCGGCGGGAAAATCCTCGACCCGGCAGCGGAACGCTACCAGCTCAAAAACGCCGCGCGTCAGATCGAGCGCCTGGAAAAACGGAGGGATCTGACTCTGGAAAGCCTGATCGCCACCGAGCTCGATAAGACAGGGTTTTCGGCCAGGCGAGGCTTTTTACAGGCCAGCCCCTTCGGCACGGCGGCTATAACTAAAAAAATCGAGACCATGTCCAAAAGTGGCGCCCTGGTCATCACCGGCGAATGGCTGATCGATGCCGGTTTCTGGCTAGAACGGACTAAATCGCTTCTTGATCAACTTGCGGCGGAACACAAGGCGCAGCCGCTGAAAAAAGGCGTCCCGCAAGCTGAAGCCGCGGCCAAATTAAAACTACCCTCTGAATTATTCACAGCCCTGATCGAGGAATTCATCCGGAACAAGAAAATCACCCGCACCGAGGATATCCTGGCCTTGTCTTCCCACAAGCCCCAGCTCTCCGGCGGCCAGGCGGAACTGGAAAGCAGGATTATCGCCGCCGTCATGAAAAATCCAGCAGCTCCACCAACCCGGTCAGAGCTGCTGCAATCGGTGCCGGGCGCCACGAACGTCCTGCGCTATATGCTGGAACAGGGTAAGCTGGTAGAGCTGCCTGAAGGTATCGTCCTGACCGCGGCACAGTACCGCGAGATCCGGCAAAAGGTCATCGATATCCTTAAGAGCCAGGGGCAGATCGCCATCCAGGATGTGAGCGCCGCCACCGGCTTTTCCCGCAAGTACAGCATCCCCTTCCTCACCCGTTTGGACCAGGAAGGTATCACCCGCCGGCAGGAGAACGTCCGGGTACCGGCCCGAAACCTGGATTGATGTGTCCGGGATCGGAATTTAACCACGTCGCTCGATAGCCGAGCCGATATATAAAGATTTCGTTTGATCGGCTGTTTGCGGTTATCCTTGGCTGATCGCGGTTGCGTAGAATCCGCTGGTAGCGTGGCTCTGCATTCCTTTATCGATGAGCATCGCTTCAATACCGGGCAACTTTTCAAAAAGGGCAATGGCATCAGTCACTCCCAGCACCATGGCAGCCGTAGCCATCGCATCAGCATAAGCCGTATCCGGGGCGATGACCGTAGCCGAAGCCACCTCCCGCGGGGAATGTCCCAGGCGGGGATCGATGATATGGTGCCACGAATAATCCGCAGTGAAGGCGTTTTCGTAATCGCCGGAAGTAGCAATGCAATCATTGGACGTCTGCAACACTTCATAGTAGCCGGCCAGCGCCCGCGGGTGGGTCAGGCCGATCTTCCAAGGCTGGCCGTCCTGCCGCATGCCGCGAAGTGACATGTCGCCACCGGCTTCCACCAGGACCTGGGTAAGTCCGCGCGCCTTAAGCAGCGCCGCTGCCTGGTCGATGACATACCCCTTGGCGATGCCGTCGAGCGTCAGTCCCATGCCGGGTGCCGGGAGGCTGATAGTACGGCCGTTTACCCCGATGTGGCGGTAATCGACCAGTTCCCTGGCGGTATCGATCGCCCGTTCGGAGGGCGGCTGGCCGCCGTCGGCGAAGGAGTCTCCGTAAAGCGTCAGCAGCGGCAGCACGCTAACATCAAAAGCACCGCCGGTTAGCTCGGAAAAGGCGATGGCTTTCTGCACTACGCCAGCCAGTTCCGGTGAAGCGTTGGCGATGAACCCGGTCCTGTTCAATATGGATAATTCACTGGCCGGGTCGTGGCGGGACAGCACCGCTGAGAGGCGCTCTATTTCCGCAAAAGCATCTTCAATCGCTGCTTTTGCCCGGTCCGTTTCGGTATCGATGAGCTTAATGGTGATGAAGGTGCCGAGAAGTGCCCGCGTCTCGGCGACTTCCTGAACCCCACCGGACTCGATGAGTTCTTTGACTCCCAGTCCTCCGAGGGCCAATACCCCGGCGCCGATAGCGCTGAGGCGCACAAAATCACGGCGGTTCATTTTGTTGGTCATATCATTTTCCCTTTTTTCACGATTACAGTTCGCCCAGCTTTGACAGCAGGACCGCCGCGATCAGCACTACCCCCACGGCTACGAGGGCGGTCAGTACCGTGGCGTAGCGCTTGCCGCCGGCATCTTTGATCTCGGCCGCTTTTTTGGCTGTTTCATATCCCGCGCCCGGTGTGATGGCGTTCCAATAACAAGTCTCGATGCAGCGGCCGCAGAACACGCAGACGCCGGTATCGAGCCGGTAGTCCTTCAACTCGTAGGTCAGATCGCATTTCAGACAGCGCCCGGCGTCGGCCACGGCCGCGGTGGCCGGCAGCGTCTGCTCGGAAGCCGCCAGGCTGCCGTCGTCCGCCCGGATCTGTTTGACCGGGACGGCGGGCGGGAATTTGCTCCGGAACTCCCGGATCGGCGTAAGCGCCCTGGCTGATTCCGGCGGTGCCAATCGCTGGTCTAAATCGCCACTCCCGCCAAAGTATCTGTCCATGGCGGCGGCAACCCAGCGGGCAGCGGCAATGGACTCGACCACTGAGCGCTGCTCGTTGACCGCATCGCCGGCAGCGAAAACGCTGGGACCGACTTCCATGGGACCTACCGGCGCACCATCGGCTCCCAGGGCCGAAACGACGTAGTCAGCGGTAAAAACTTCTTCGGCAGCGGGCAACGGATCGTAATCCAGTTCACCTTCCGCATCATAACCCAGAGCACGTATCTTACGTGCCCCCACCCCCAAGACCCGACCTTCCCCGGCGATCACCCGGTAGAATAGCGATGAAGAGTGGGTGATGACGCCTTCAGCCAGGGCTTCGTCGATCTCCCACGGATCGGCTTCGGCGCCGCCGGTATGTTCCTGGCCGAAAATATGGACCTCGCCGGCACCGCTGTGTACCGCGGCAAGTGCCGCTTTGAAAGCCACGGAACCGCCGCCGAGTACAGCGACCCGTTTGCCGGTTTCGATCTTCCATCCGGTCTCGATGTTCTTAATGAATGATTCTCCGTCGATGACCCCTTCGCTCCGGGCACCGGGGATCGGCAGCTTGAGCGATTTACCCCAGCCCTTTACACCAATAGCCAAAGCTATGCCATCAAAACCTTCACCCAAGAGAGCCGCGACCGATTCGACTGTCGAGTTGGTTCTGATCTCGACGCCCAGGCTTTCGATGATGTTGATCTCAGCAGTTACCACATCCTTGGGCAACTGGTAGTACGGTATGCTGGACAGCATCTTGCCGCCTTTGTCCGGCAAGGCTTCGAAAACGGTGACCTGGTGACCGAGCAGCGTCAGGTAATAGGCGATGGAAAGTCCGGCCGGTCCGGACCCAATGACCGCCGCTCTCTTACCGGTAGGCGGAGCAATTTGAAGCTGCTGCCGCCATAGGCCCGAGTCGTTGGCCGCGGCAAATCGCTTGAGTGCCCGCAGAAGGAGCGACCCCTCGTACTTGCCCCGCTGGCATTCGGACTCACAGGGGCGCCGGCAGACATGCCCCAGCACCAGGGGGAACGGCACCCGCTCACGCATCACCGCTGCGGCTTCGGCAAATTTCCCTTCGGCGATGAAGCGGACGTAACGGGAAGCGTCGAGACCCGCAGGGCAGGCTTGTGAGCAGGGGGCGGCTCGCATCCTTTTGGTCAGTTCCATGGTTCGGTCAAGGGTGATGGCGTCGACCGGGCAAATGCGGCTGCAACGCCCGCAGGCTGTACATTTAGCTTCCGACCAGTTGAATTCCTCATGACGGCCGAAACTGTGCGTCCGGCGTCCGACCCGGGCTTCCGGAACTATCACGGCGGCGGTTTTGGTATCTATCTTGGCCATTGATTCTCCTTCGCGGCAGCCTAACGTGCCGTCAACCGTCCGAATATGCCGGCAAACCAGGCCCTTATTTTAAGTATTACGTCCATGGTGGCGCCCACCGGACAGAGATAATGGCACCAGAAATCATGAATGAACATTGCTATTCCCAGCATTGCGACAACCAATAACCACTGAACAAGATTACCCTCGAGACTGAACAGGGTATTCCATGGTTCAAACACAGAGAGCTGCGGCTGGCGGAAAACGAGCACCAGTATCACCACCGCCCACAGGATAACGTACCGAGTGTTGCGTAGCGCCAGTTGTCGCCGGGTCACCGGACGAACTTTACCGCCAGCGATAAAATAAGCACCTTCCTGGAGAGCGCAGAACGGGCATATCCAGAAACACCAGAAGTTTTTGGCAAAGATCAGTGCCAGCCCGATGATACCGAAAACCAGGATATAGAGATACAGGTTGGTTACCGGTGAGGGTGCGTAGCCGATAGGGAATACGACAAAGTTAATCAGAGACAGCATACCCTTGAGTGCGATACCGAAGATGATAAGACCGAACCAAAGCATTGCGTTACGTGGCCACCGCATCTTTCTAAGTCCTGGTATTATTCTCAAAGCCACCACTAAACTGAGACCGATGAGGAGGAGATACTCCGGCGGTCCGAGCTTGATCTGTTCTTTTTGGCCGACGAATGGTTGACCCAGATGTTCGGCCAACAACAAACGGCCATCATACACACCCTGGGCAATCCCGCGGGCTGAACGGGTAGCTCCGGCGACGCTATCGATATCTTCACCAAGAGTAAAGGGATCGGTAAATGTCCGGCCGATATACTGGCTGAAATAATCGTTATCGAAGATACGCGCGTACCAACTAGGTGTCTCCTGATCTTCTGGCACAAGTATGTTTAAAATAGTTCCATCGTTATCCCACGCTGCCGTCACCAGCATCGGGCCTCCGTAACCCTGACCTTGGCCGGCAGTGATATAGCCGATCTGGGAACCATTGGCTAAGGCGGAAAATAGATACTGATTATCGGCAGGCCGGCTTGAGATAAGCTCAAAAGAGCTTGCCTCCGGCATTGTCTCTGGCAGATAGGTTTCAACATCCGTTGAGAGAGTTAGTTCACCGAACAACCATGCACCGAGGAAACTAAAAATCACACCGGCGACGAGGAGTTTTTTCCCATGGAGTGTCCAGAAATCGTTCCGCGCCAACTCAAACCCTCTCTTTTATGCCCCGGATAACCCCGCCATGTCCGAGGAAAATACCACTGTAATCTGCCATTACAATACTGGTTAAGAAGGATAGCACTGGCCTCCTCCGGAGTCAAACCCGCCTCTACCCCAGCACGACCGCCACTTTATTGAAAATAACGTAGAGCGCTATCACGAACCCCGTACCGGCTAATAGTGCTACGAAGATGTTCGCGGTGCGTCGTGGCTTGCCGCGGATTTGTTGTTTTTGTGCCATAGTTCGATAACCCCCCGGCGGACTCTTAAAATGATATCCATGACCGCGCCGATCGGACAGAGATAATGACACCAAAAGTCATAGATAAAGATAGCGGCACCTAGGGCGAAAATCATCAACACCCATTGATCGGCGGTACCTTTCAAACTAAAGAGCACGTTCCATGGTTCAAAAACCGATACCGACGGATTCTTCAGTGCCAGGACCAGGAACAGAGCGATGAACAAGAGCAGATAACGCGCGTTCCGCAGAAATTTGAACCACTTGACGTCGGGCTGGATTCTTACACGGAATATGGAATGTATCAATTCCTGAACTGCTACATATGGACAAAGCCAGAAACAATAAAAATTCTTGCCCAGTACGACCGCCAGACCTAATATACCGAAGACAATGATGTATATCATGATGAACGTTTCCACAGGAGGTGCGTAACCCACCAGCCATGCGGCGATGTTGGTCAGACTCAGGGGTACTGAAAGCCAGATACCGAAAACCACCAGGCTGTAGGCAAGCATGGTACCCCGCGCCCATGTGAGTCGCCTGAACAGGGGTATGGTCCGCAGTAACACAACCGATAAGATGCCCGCGATAACGGCGATCTCCGGCGTCCCGAACTGGATGGGGTCACCCGGTCCTGTGAAAGGTTGACCCAGGTGACTGGCCAAAACGCCGCGACCGGCACGCACCCCTACCGCGACGCCGTTGGAGGAGACAGTTGAGCCAGTGGCGGCGTCGATATCTTCGTTCAGCCGTAACGGTTCGATGAAACCGCGCCCGTTGTACTGTTGAAAAAAGCCTCGCTGTTCCAACGCGCGCCACCAGGGAATATCCTCGTGGTGTTCCGGAACCGTGACGCCGGTAATGACGCCGTCCAGGGTCCAGTTGACCAGCACCGTCATCGGCCCACCGTAACCGGGTCCCTCTGCGGCGGTGACATAACTCAGATCCTGTCCATCGGCGTCCCTTGCCACGAACAAGACTGTGCCACCGCTGGAGCGCAAGGCATTAAAAGTTACGGCGCCGGGTACGCTGTCCGGTAAAAAAGGTTCGAAGCCGGATAAACCGTGACTGAACTGCCCATAAATGGCGGCGCCCAGCAGCGCCACCACCGCCAGAGCGAAGACTGCCCTGGAGACATGACGTTTGAACAAGCTACCGGTTGGCACCATCGTCTCGTTCGAGTAATTTTAGTATTGAGGGAAGTCCCTCGAATCCGTCTGTCATGCTCATCAGTAATTAGTAAGGTGTAAATTATTTACCGGTTACCAGTAGTAGCAAAAAACCCGACTTTCCGTCGGGTAATGGCTGGGGGAAAACCGCCGCTATTATATGCCTACACCCAGGAGGTTACAAATCAGGCAGCCGTAGCCGGTTTTCGCCGACCGATGATACGGGTGAGCCAGATGGAAATTTCGTACAAAACGATTAACGGAGCAGCGATCAATGTCTGGGTGATGGGGTCCAGGGTTGGCGTTATGAAAGCGGAGAGGACGAACGCCAAAACAAACCATATCTTGCGCTTCGAAGCCAGCCATTTTGAACTTACAATGCCGACCACCGACAGGGTACCTAAAATGATCGGCATTTCAAAGGCTAGCCCAATAGCAACTAAGAGCCTTAGTACCAGATCGATATATGTGCTGATGCGGGGTGCTACCGTAACAATATCACTGCCAAATTCAAAGAGAAAGAACATAGTGACCGGCAGCGCCAAAAAATAAGCGAATGCGACGCCGGCAAGAAATAGACTGACGATAAATGGGAAAGTGGTAAAAATTATCTTTTTTTCTTTAGGAGTGAAGGCTGGCGACAGGAAAGCAAAAAATTGGTATAGCACCCAAGGCATGGCTATGATAAAACCGGCAGTCAGGGCGACCCGGAAATAGACGCTGATATATTCGAGAACGTCGATTGACTGAACGTTATCGGCAAGTTCACCTGCAGGCTCCAGCAACATGAGGACAAGCTGGTCGCCGAAGAACATGGCGATAACCGTACCTGCCACTATACCGCCGATGGAGCGGAAAAAGCGCTGTCGCATCTCGGTGAAATGTTGGGTGATGGGCAGACGCTTTTCTTGGTCGGTCATATTATCGGTATGGCCCTTCTTAATTTCAGGCAATTATTTTTTATCGCTGCCGCTCAGGAATTTATCGAGGCTAGGGCTTGAGGAGGTACTTGGAGCCTTACCGGTGGACTTGGTCGGGGAGCTGTCGATTGCCTTTGTAAACTCCTTAGTCATCTCAGTGGTGATCTTGCGAAAACTACGTACGAACTCACCGGCTTTTTTGGCGAACTCGGGTATCCTGTTAGGCCCGAAAACAAGTGTGGCGATGACGAGGATCGTAATGATCTCGAATGTGCCCATGCCAAAAAAATTCATCTAGCCACCTATGCCTTATCGCTCAAGAATGATCCGGCGCCTTAGCCGGTCTTCGTGCCTTCTTTACTATCCCGAGCCCTGCGGTTGACCTCTTTGGCGGCAATGCCGTCTTCCAGTTTGGTCACCACCTTGGTTTTTTCGGTTTTGTCTTCGCCGCCGACCGCGCTCCGCAACTGGCGGACGCCTTTGCCCAGAGTTCTGCCCACCGCCGGGACGAAGGCCGCCCCGGTGATCAGCAATATAATAACAATGATCAGTATAATTTCAAAAGGTCCGAATCGCATGGCGATCCCCCTCCGGGAGTGTGTCCCCCGTAATGGCTGAGGCGCTCCAGCGCCTTTCCGGTATTATGCCTTATCGGCGGTTTCGGTCTTGGGTTTTTCCTCGGTTTCCGGTTTGACGGCTACGATCTCGGTCTTAGCTTCGACCGGCTCTTCCTTCTTCTCTTCCTTAACTTCTTCCTCATCCTCACCGGATGAAGCCTTTTGGAAGGACTTCAGGCCTTTGCCCAGGGCTTCGCCGACCTGCGGTAACTTGCCGACACCAAAGATTAGAAGAACGATCACCAGGATTATGACTAACTCCATTGGTCCTAAGCGCATTTGATACCTCCTGAATTTCGGTGCAGGTAATTTCCACTAACTTAATAGATGTTACTACGCCGTGCTCGGATTTGTCAATCCTCACTAGACATAATATTGTTAAAATGCATCATAAATTAGCAAACTCTTACTTTGTTTGCTAATTTCAATTTTCCGACATCGTCCACGCCGTCGACAAACCCATTCTAACGGTCATAGGAATCTAAACACATTGAGTGTCCGCCGCTGCTGGTGCAATCTCCAACCTCCCACTCACGGCAGGATCGATAGACCTTGGAGCGACCAGAAAATAACCTGCCATTCACCTGCTATACCAGAACACTTGTGTAAATAGCCGGGCATATGGTATCATAACCGCGGATAATTAAGGAACGGTGAACATGAATACAGAGAAAACTACTGAAAAACAAAAATCATTGGAAATCGCCCTCGGCATGATCGAGAAACAGTTCGGCAAGGGCGCCATCATGAAACTCTCTGACGCCGCCTCGACCGTCGCCGTCGAGGTCATTCCCACGGGCTCGCTGGCTCTGGACCTCGCCCTGGGTGTGGGCGGCTTGCCCCGCGGCCGCGTCACCGAGATCTACGGCCCGGAAGGCTCCGGCAAGACAACGCTGGCTCAACACGTCATCGCCGAGTGCCAGAAACGCGGCGGCAAAGCCTTCTATATCGACGTGGAGCACGCCTTCGACCCAAAGTATGCCAAGACCTGCGGCATCAACCTCGATGAGCTTTATATCGCCCAGCCCAACGCCGGCGAGGAAGCCCTGGACATCTGTGAAAAACTGGTTCGCAGCGGTGGCGCCGACTTGGTCGTAGTAGACAGCGTGGCCGCCCTGGTGCCCAAAGCAGAACTCGAAGGCGACATGGGAGACTCACATGTCGGTCTCCAGGCCCGTCTGATGAGCCAGGCCTTGCGCAAACTCACCGCTGCCATCGGCAATACCGGCACCGCCGTCATCTTCATCAACCAGCTCCGGGAGAAAGTCGGCGTCATGTTCGGCAACCCGGAGGTCACTCCCGGTGGCCGCGCGCTCAAGTTCTATTCCTCTGTGCGCCTGGACCTGCGGCGGGTGGAGACATTGAAATCCGGCACCGTCGCCATCGGCAGCCATGTTAAAGCGCGAGTAGTTAAGAACAAGGTCGCCCCACCCTTCCGCGTCGCCGAATTCGATATTTTGTTCGATTCCGGTATCTCCCGTGAGGGCAACCTCATCGACCTGGGCGTGGAGGCCGGCGTCATCAAAAAATCCGGTTCCTTTTTCTCTTATGGCGACCTGCGCCTGGGACAGGGACGGGAAGCAGCCCGGACGTTCCTCGTTGAGCGAGAGGATATCGCCGACGCCATCGAAGCCGATATCCGTGGCGCCTCAGGATCCGTCCAGAGCGCCGTCGAATCTGATTGATTATGGTCGCAATGCCCTGATCCGGCTGACGTTGCCGGGCCTATACCGAAAAGTGTCTTAAACAAAGGAAACATCATATGACGGAGCGGCTGACAGGAGCCAAGCCGCTTGACGACGGCGACGAGACCGGTGAACTGCCATCCGGACCGCCGTCCGCGGCGCGGTCAACCGAAAGCGGGATAGGCGTCTGCTACCAGGCGGCATTGAGACTCCTGGATTACCGGGCGCGCACCGAGACCGAGATGCGACAGCGGCTCGCCCGCAAGGGATTTGAAGCCGTCGACATCGATACGGTGCTCGCGCGTTTGAAAACATCCGGGCTGATCGATGATGCCGCCTTCGCCCGGGCCTGGAGCGACAGCCGTGCCGCTTCCTCGCCGCGGTCCGCCTTCGTCATTAAGCGTGAACTCCGGGGCAAAGGCGTCACCGGAGATACCGCCGAAGAAGCCGTGGCCGGCCTCGATGACGCCGAGGCAGCCTATCGCGCCGCAATCCCGCGTGCCACCCGGCTGGCTAAACTGCCGCCGGAAGAAGCCCGGCGCAAGCTGGGCGATTTTCTCAGAAGGCGGGGCTTCAGTTGGGGCGTGGCGGAAGAGACGATGAACCGCCTCAAGGATGAGGGCATCGGCTTTGAGGTTGACACTAATGAGGCAACACCTTAGTATAAGCCGTTACCCCCAAGTAACAGCTGCCAACTAAATATATAATCGGGGGTTTTTAAATATAATGGGTCTTGACAACGTACTAGCCATCTTTTTCAGTTTCGTCATCGGCGCCATCTTCGGCGGTATGGCCATTTTCATCTCCCGCGGCGCCATGATCTCCCGCCAGTTGAAGGTCGCTCAGCGAAAAGCCTCTCACACCATCGCCGAATCCAGGATTGAAGCCCGCAATATCACCCAGGAAGCCCGGGACGAGGCCGACAAGGTCCGTATGGCCGCCGAGACCGAACTCCGGGAACGCCGCGCCGAGCTTGGACGGCAGGAAAACCGTGTCACCCAAAAGGTAGAGACTCTGGAACGCAAGCTGGAGACACTCGACCAGCGCGAACGCGCCCTGCTGACCCGCGAGAAGTCGATCGAAGAAGAACTCGAGAGGGTCGAGGGTCTCCGCGGCCAGGAGCAGCAGAAGCTCGAAGCCGTGGCCGGCCTGACCACCCAGGAAGCCAAGGATCACCTGCTGGAGATCGTCGAGTCCGAGATGCAGCAGGAAACCTCCCGCCGCGTCCGCCAGTGGGAGCAAAAGATTAAAGAAGAGGCCGATGAGAAGGCGCGGGAGATCATCATCCACGCCATCCAGCGATGCGCTTCCGATGTGGTCGTCGAGACTACCGTCAGCGTGGTGCCCATCCCGTCCGACGAGATGAAGGGCCGCCTGATCGGCCGCGAAGGCCGCAACATCCGCGCCCTGGAACAGGCCACCGGCGTCGATCTCATCATCGACGATACGCCGGAGGCGGTCACCGTCAGCAGCTTCGACCCGGTGCGGCGCGAGATCGCACGCCTGGCTTTAACCAAGCTGGTGATCGACGGCCGTATCCACCCGGCCCGCATTGAAGAAGTGGTGGTCAAAGCCAAGGAAGATGTCGATGCCGCCATCCAGACCGCCGGCGAGCAGGCTGCCTATTCTGCCGGTGTTCACGGGTTGCGTCCTGAACTTATCAAGATCATGGGCCGCCTGAAATATCGCACCAGTTACGGTCAGAACGTGCTGCAGCACAGCGTGGAAGTCGCCCAGTTGTGCGGCATGATCGCCACTGACCTGGGCGTCAACGTCAATATCGCCAAGCGCGCCGGTTTCCTGCACGACATCGGCAAGGCTGTCGATCGCGAGGTCGAGGGCACCCATGCCGCCATCGGCGCCGACCTGGTCAAGCAGTGGGATAAATCCGCCGACGTGGTCCGCGGTGTGGCCGAGCATCACTTTGATCAGCCGGAAACCTCCATCTGGGGCTTCATCGTCTCCGCCGCCGATGCCATCTCCAGCGCCCGCCCCGGCGCCCGCCGTGAATCCCTTGAGAACTACATCAAGCGCCTGAAAGCCCTGGAGGAGATCGCCAACAGCTTCGAAGGCGTCGAACGCTCTTATGCCATCCAGGCCGGCCGCGAGGTCCGCATCATGGTCAAGCCGGAGGTCGTGGACGACCTGGGCGCCATGCGCCTGGCCCGCGACATCGTCAAGAAGATCGAAGACGGCCTGGACTACCCCGGCCAGATCAAGGTGACGGTGCTGCGAGAGACCCGAGCTACGGATTACGCCCGGTAGAAATTCGCTTTTAGTTTGAAAAGGGAGAGGCTTTGGCCTCTCCCTTTTTCTTTCCGAATCTTTGGATACCCCTTGACCCCACCCCTCACTCCCCTATACAATCTCTTATTGCAAAGAGTCGCAATAACTATGAGTTGCAATAACATACTAAAAGCCAAGGGCTACCGCTTGACGCCGCAGCGTCGGGTCATCTTGGACATCCTCCACGGCGAAGGGGCGCACCTGACCGCCGACGCCATTTACGAGCAGGTGAAGGCCAAAGTAGCCGGTGTCAACCGCTCCACGGTGTACCGCACCCTCGAACTGCTGGAGAGCCTCGGACTTACCGTCAAAGCCGAGCTTCGCGGCTCCCACGTCTATCACCACGCCGAGGAAGGCCACCACCATCACCTGAAATGCCGGATCTGCGGCCGGGTCTCGGAACTGCCGGAAGAACTCCTGGCGCCACTCAGTACAAGCCTCTTGGAAAAGCATGGCTTTGCCGCCGACTTGAATCATCACGTGATTACCGGACTGTGCCAAGATTGCCGCGAGCGGGTATAGTTTTGAGCCTTTGAGATTTTAGCATTTGAATTTGTTTAGACATTAGACATTAGGATTTGATACCGTGCACATTCCCGACGGTTTCCTGAACATGACCACACTTGCTGCCACCGGCATCGCCTCGGCCGGTGGGCTGGGCGCGGCCGTGAAAGTGGCAGCCAACAAGATCGGTGAGAAACAGGTACCTCTCATGGGCATACTGGCGGCCTTCATCTTCGCCGCCCAGATGCTCAATTTCCCCGTGGCCGGGGGCACCAGCGGGCACCTCATCGGCGCGGCGTTGTGCGCCATCCTGATCGGACCATGGGCCGGGGTGATCATCATGTCCGCCGTGCTCATCGCCCAGTCGCTTATCTTTCAGGACGGCGGACTGCTGGCGTTGGGCGCCAATATCTTCAACATGGGCATCGTAGCGGTTTTCGGCGCCTTCCTGGTGTATAAACTGGTAATCGCCGTCTTTGGCAACGACCGCCGCGGTCAACTTACTGGCGCCGCCCTTGCCGGCTGGGCTTCAGTCATGCTGGCCTCCTTCGCCGCCGCCGCCGAACTGGCCTTCTCAGGCGCCTCGCCGTTTGCCGTGGTGACACCGGCCATGCTGGGCGTACACGCCCTGATCGGCGTCGGTGAGGGATTGATAACCGTATTCATCCTCCAGGCTGTGTTGGCCACCCGGGCTGATATCCTGCGATTGGAGAGGGTTTGACCGTGAACGGTTATAAGAAATGGTGGCTGATAGCCCTGGGATTGGCGCTTCTCATGGTTACCGTATCACCTCTAGCTTCCGGCTCCCCAGACGGCCTGGAAAAAGTGGCCGAACAGCAGGGTTTCGCCGAAACCACCCGGGCGGCGCCATTTCAAGTGATCGCCGATTATATCTTCCCCGGTGTGGAGAACAAGGCGCTAGCGACGATACTGGCGGGTTGGATCGGGGTGCTGACCCTATTCGGAGCCGTTTACACGCTGAGTTGGCTTCTAGCCCGGCACCGAAACAATCAAGCTCCAAGAGGCAATAACCATTCATGGTGAGTTATTCACGGTGAACCAAAGTCCGATCACCAAAACTGGATAAGCTTGATCATTGAATATTGAGGTTTGGAATTTGTTTGTAACTTGTATCTTGGTTATTGGAATTTGACTCGATGCGTCACAGCTTTTTAGACCAATACAGCCATCTGTCCAGCCCAGTCCACCGGCGCGACCCGCGGCTGAAGTTCCTGCTGTCTTTACTCTTTATCCTCGCGGTGGTACTGACCCAGGCCGGAAGCTGGCTGGCCTTCGCCGCTTACTTCGGCATCCTCGCCTCAATTTTCGGTCTATCGAGATTGCCTCTAGGCTACGTCCTCAAGCGCTCGCTGATCATCCTGCCCTTCGTCCTGCTGCTGGGCATCATCAACGTCTTCACCCGCCCCGGCGCCGAGCTGTTCGGTCTGAATTTCGGCGACTGGCACCTCGGCGTCACCGACGGCGGGCTGGTCTTCATCGCCACGCTGCTTGCCCGAAGCTGGCTGTCAGTGCTGGCGCTTATCCTGCTCTCCTCGACGACGCCACTGCCCGGCCTTCTCAAAGGCATCGAGCGCCTGGGCGCGCCCAGGGTACTGGTGATGATCCTGTCCTTCATGTACCGCTACCTCTTCCTGCTGGTCGATGAGGTGCTGCGGATGAAGCAGGGACGGGATTCGCGGACGGTGGGACGATTATCTAACGCCTTCCAGGCCAAAACCGTCGGCGGCATGATCGGCGCTCTCTTCATCCGCTCCTTCGAGCGCGGCGAACGGGTCTATGCCGCCATGGTAGCCCGTGGCTTCGACGGCAGTTCCCGTACCCTCAACGATCTAACCTTCGACCGGGCCGATGTCCTCATCGGCATAACTCTGTCGCTCTTGCTGATATTACCCGTAACCCTGAGCCTGCTGTCATGAAATACGACAACAAATCATTTTATCCTCAATTCAAAATCCCTCTCCCCCACGGGGAGAGGTTAGGTGAGGGGGCACCTCAAGCACTATGACCGATCCCCCCGTCATCCACCTGGACAACCTCCATTACGCCTATCCGGACGGCCGTAAAGCCCTCGACGGCGTAAGGCTGTCGATTGCGCGCGGTGAATCCGTAGCCCTAGCCGGGGCTAACGGAGCCGGTAAATCGACGCTCCTGCTCCACCTGAACGGTATCATCCACGGTGCAAACGGGGCGGTGAAGATCTCCGGCCTCCCGGTGACCATCGCCAACCTGAAAACAATACGGAAAAAAGTCGGCGTCGTCTTTCAGAATCCGGACGACCAGCTCTTCTGCCCGGAGGTCTTCGACGATGTGGCTTTCGGACCGATCAACATGGGACTCCCGGAGCCGGAAGTGAAACAGCGTGTCGCCGGCGCCCTCCAAGCCGTCGGCCTGGCCGGTTTCGAGCGCCGCTCGTCACACCACCTGAGCCTGGGCGAAAAAAAGCGGGTAGCGCTGGCCAGCGTCCTCACCATGTCACCGGACGTGCTGGCTTTGGACGAGCCGTCCAGTAACCTGGACCCGTCCGCCAAGTGGGGACTGATCGAACTGCTGCGTTCACTGAACATCACCATGATTATCGTCTCGCACGACCTGGAACTCATCGAAGCCCTCTGCCCGCGCCTCGTCATCATGAAACAGGGCAGGGTCCTTGCCGATGGCTTGACGGTGGAGATTATGGCTGATCGGGGGTTATTGGTGGCCGGGGGTCTAGCGGCTCCGTTACGTTAAGCGCCCTGCGCTTGCATTGTTTCCTTGCTCCTCGAACAATCGATCCAGGAACTTCCGGACGAATGAGTTTCGAACCTTCAAATTTGGGTATTACTTAGAATTTAGATATTGGAATTTCCCACCTTACGCCGGTATAACCCCCTGGCGGAAATATACTCCGCCACCCCCGGCGGCACCAGGTGATCGATGGGCTGGCCCAGCTCCACCCGCTGCCGGATGGCCGTGGCGGACACGTCGATCTCCGGTTCGGTCAGGATCACCGTCCGTTGCCCGATGCCGGGGACGGCGGCTTCGAGGGCTTTGAGGTCGGGACGCGGAGAACCCACCCGCGGCGCCGCAGCCAGGCAGGCGGCGGCGATGATGCGCTCCGGTTTATGCCACTTGGGCAGCGCCGTCAGGTTGTCCCAGCCCAGGATAAAATACAGTTCGTCGCCGGGGTAAGACCGGTGCAACTCGTCGAGGGTTTCCCAGGTGTACGACGGTCCGGGGCGCCTGACCTCCGTGTCGCTGACGCTGAAATATGGGCGGCCGACCACCGCCAGTTTGACCATCTCCAGCCGTTCCGCCGCCGGGCTGACTTTCTGCGAGGCCTTGACCCACGGCTCACCGGCGGGGATGAAAATGACCTCGCCGAGGCGAAGATGTCGCCTGACCTCCTCCGCCATCATCAGGTGGCCGATGTGCGGCGGGTCGAAGGTGCCGCCCATGATGCCGATTTTTACCAATAGAACTCCATGTTGCCGATATAGAACTTGTCGCCCGGTTTCAGCTTGGCCGCCCGGAGGGCTCGTTCGACGCCCCAGCGCCAGAGTTCACCGAATAGCTGCCGTCTGACCTCGGAATCCCCGGTTTCGGACCCCGCCACCAGGCGTTCGAATTCATCCGAATACACGTGCCAGCCGTCGACGTTACGCTCTACGACAACCTTTTCCCTAGTAGGTGAAGGCCTGAAGACCTTCATTCCGTCCTCGGATTCCACTACCTTCTCTTCGGCCTTTTCCTGGAGCAGGCGGTCGAGTTCCGCGAGTAACCCATCGACGCCCTCGCCGGTGGCCGCGGAGATGAATAAGATTTTGATACCCGCCGCTTCAAAGGTATCCCTGAGTTCCGGCATCCGGTCCCGCACCAGCGGCAGGTCGATCTTGTTCACGGCAACCACCTGGGGCTTCTGGCCCAGCAGGGGATCGTAGAGCGTCAGCTCGGTATTGATCTTGACCATGTCGTTGACCGGCTCCGCCGCCGACCCGTCGATGAGGTGCACCAGCACTCGGGTCCGGGCCACGTGCCGCAGGAACTGGTGCCCCAGCCCCTTGCCCAGGTGGGCATCCTCGATAAGCCCCGGCACGTCGGCCACCACCCACCGCCGCCCCGCCGCCTCGACGAGACCGAGGATCGGTTCCAGGGTGGTGAAGGGGTAAGCCGCCACCTTCGGCCGGGCCGCAGAGATCGCGGTTAACAGCGAAGATTTGCCGGCGTTGGGCAGGCCGATGATACCCGCGTCGGCGATGAGTTTCAGTTCCAGCGTCAGCGTCCTGGTTTCACCCGGAACACCCGTCTGGGCCAGTTTCGGCGCCTGGTTGGTGGATGTGGCGAAGTGGGTGTTGCCCAGCCCCCCTTTGCCCCCACGCGCGGCCACAACCCGGTCGCCGTGGCGGGACAGGTCGGCTACGATCTCTCCGGTTTCCTTATCCCGGATCACGGTACCCACCGGCACCCCGACGACGATATCCGCGCCGCTCTTGCCGGAACACCGCTGCCCGGCGCCGCGGGCGCCGTCGCCAGCCTTGAAATGCCGTTGATGACGGTACTTCATCAGGCTGCCCATGTCCTTGTCGGCTTCGAGGATGACATCGCCGCCGCGTCCGCCGTCGCCCCCATCCGGTCCGCCACGCGGCACGAATTTCTCCCGCCGGAATCCGGACGAACCCCGGCCGCCGTCGCCGCTCTTGATTTGTATTTCTGCCTGGTCGATCACTGTTTACACCCTTTTCCCGGGAAACGCTCCCCGGTGACTTATCGAACTTATATTGGTATCTATCAAAACAGTATATCAAAATTAGAAGGCTTTAACAGTTATAGTAATAAGAGAAGGCTGGTCTCCATCGTGGACTCTTCACGGGATGGTGTTTTCAATCGTAAGCTTGTCTCCGGTTATCGAAAGCCCCCGCCGGTTGTCTAATACTTGTTAGGGTTTGCATCTAATTCCGGTACCCGATTTTCAAAACTGACAGCTTGTTGTAAAACAGTTTACAGACTTCCTCTCGCTGCTCATTCATAATGGTCTCAATATCGAATTAAGGAGGTCATATGTCACTGGTCACCTGGAGCGCCGTGTTCATCATCGCCGCCGGTATCTGCGCCTTCACTCTGAAAGCGCCGCAGAACCCGGTGAAGGGATTCATCACCCCTAAATTGTTCTTCGTCCACATACTTCTGGGACTGACTGCCATCGTCCTGGCTGTAGCCGCCGCCGTTTAGTTATTGAAAGGATTTTACCGTCGTTAGATAACCATGAATAATAACTTGAATAACGTACAAACCGAATTCGCAACCCCGATCCTTGAAGAAATCCGACAGACCTTTGGTATGGTACCCAATTTCTTTCAAGCCCAGGCTGATGCCGACCCGGAGTGGTTGGCGCTGAATTGGAGTCGGGAGAAAGCCATCATGCTGTCGCCTGGAGCTCTCGACCGCAAGACCAAAGAACTTATCGCTCTGACCGTATCGCTGGTCAATCGTTGTCAGTATTGCTCGCTGGCTCACGAAACTATGGCATTGATGACCGGTGCCACCCGGAAAGAGATTGTCGAGTTGAAAAAGGTAGTGGAGCTGTTTTCCAGCTTCAACGCGATTGCCGACAGCCTGCAGATACCGTGTGATATCACCCCGAAAATGGCTGGCGGGCAGTAACGTTTTGTCAGACGGTTTCAGTAAAGCACAGACAGCGCCGGGACAATAGCTCCGGCGCTGTCTGTGCTTCAATATCCAACAGGTGGGGCGCCACTACTAAGCGCCTCATTTCGTTGTCGGTGGTAACCAAACCCTCTTCCCGGAGCGATTTGAGGACATTAGTCACCGTGACCCGGGAGGTACCGATCATCGCCCCCAGATCGTCATGAGTCAGGCGGAAACCAAGTCGAATTCCGTTTGGTATTATTTCGCCGTTATTGCGGGCTAACCGGCCCAGTGTCCGCAAAATCCGGTCGCGGGCATCATAAATCGCAACATCGGCCAGGTGCTCGGTCAATTGCGAGAGTTTATCGGCCATAACCTTGATGACCCGGGTAGCCATGGCCGGATGCCCGGACAGCATCGCTTCCAGTTCCTTCTTAAAACAGGCGCAAACCCGGGTGTCTTCCACCGCTTCGGCGTTGAAGGTGCGACGATTTTCGGCAAACAGGATTTCCTCACCGAAGAGGTCGTTCAACCCCAGGTAACCCAGGGTAATCTCCCGGCCGTCTTCAGATATTTTGAAAAGCCTGATCCGTCCGGCGGTAACCAGAAATACGGCTTCGGCGGCATCACCTTCATTGAAAAGGCAATCGCCGCGCCGGTATTCCAGTCGCCGTACCGCGGAACGTTGAAGTTCCGCCCGCTCTTCATTGGACAAGGCTGCGAAGAGCCACATATCGGTCATGCAGCCGAGTCTGGTCATCGGCCCGCCTAGCGTCTTCCGCCTACCAGCAGCATCACGAAGTACAACAGTTGCATCACTGCCTGCAGCATGGCCGCCACGTAGGTCAGGGCCGCCGCGGACAATACCGCTGAGGCGCCGCTGGCTTCGGAAACCGAGACCAGGCCGGTGGAGCGCAGCATCGTTCGGGCCCGGGTGGAGGCGTTGAACTCCACCGGCAGGGTGATGACCGAGAAGAGCACGGCGGCGCCGAACAGAGCCACGCCGGCCCAGGCGAGATTCGTAATGGAGAGGATCAGGCCGACGAATACCAGGAGGAAGCCGAATTTGGAGCCCAGGCTGGCTACCGGGTACATGGCGTTGCGTACTTTGAGCGGGGCATAGGCGGTAGCATGCTGTACGGCGTGTCCCACCTCGTGAGCTACGATACCCAGTGCCGCCACCGAGGCCTTATTAGCGACATCAGGCGACAATCTCAATACCTTGCTTCGGGGATCGTAGTGGTCGGACAGTTTACCCTTGGACAGTTCCACCTGGACGTTTTGCAGGTTATGCTGGTCCAGCAGCCACCGAGCCGCGGCCAAGCCGGTCATACCCCGGTCGTTGGCCACCTTGCTGTATTTGCCGAAGGTCGAGGAAACCCGCCACTGGGCATAAAGCATCAGCAGCAGCGGGGGGATGATAAAGGCTAGATAAAGACCCATCGCATCCTCCTGTTAGACATAACGATGTATCAGTATTATACCAGACTACTCGTGAAGGCTCAATCGGGGCTTTTTAATCAGTCATCGCCACGAAAACCGACCGTTTTTGTAGGGGCCGATCTCAGATCGGCCCTGGGGTGGGGCGATCGCCGAAAAACTGCTGGTTACGGTTGTCCTGTCGCACGTTGTCAACGGGTCATCAAGTTGCTGCATCACAACTGACCGGCATCAATGTGTCATGCGCTGTCCAGGGGTTATGCCTTTAGAAATTACTTCGACAGTGATCCTACTCCCGACTTCGCCGTGCCAGCGTTTCCTCGCACTCAGCCACCAGGTTATGCAAACCGCAGGCCAGGCAGGGATTATCGTGACAGTCTCCGGTGGCTTCCTCCGCCAGGGCGCGCCGGTACTCCCGCTTTAGATAGGTCTCGCTTACCCCGCTTTCGATATGCGACCATGGGAAAACTTCTTCCAGGGGCCGCATCCGCTGGGCATAGAAGGCCGGGTCCAGGCTGGCCTCGGCGAAGGCCTCCGCCCAGCGTTCCCAGCTGAAGAACTCCGTCCAGCCGTCCAGGCTGCTGCCCCGCCGCCAGGCGCCGTGGATGACCCGGGACATTCTCCGGTCGCCGCGGGCAATGGCCGCTTCCAAGAAACTGGCTTTGGGTTCAGACCATGACATGCGGATGCCCTTGTTCTTCACCCGGTCAAGGAGGTGGCGCTGTTTGGCGATGATGGTCTCTTCATCGTCCTGCGCGGCCCATTGGAATGGAGTATGAGGTTTGGGAATGAAGGTGGCCAGGCTGACGCGGAGGGCTGGACGGCGCCCCGGAGCCCCTCTGCCCAGGCTATACACCCGGTGCAGCATTTCGGCCATGGCCGTGAGGTCGTCCAGCGATTCTGTTGGCAGTCCCAGCATGTAGTACAGTTTTAGCGTTGTCCAGCCCCGCTCGAAAGCGGCGCCGACGGTGTCCAGTATCTCTTCCTCAGGGATGACCTTATTGATCACCCGCCCCAGTCGGGGGCTGGCAGCTTCCGGAGCAAAAGTCAGGCCACTCCGGCGCTTCTCCGGCAGGCTTTCCACCAGGGCTACGGAGCCGGGGGTAACGCGCAGGCTGGGCAGGGAGATGGCGATATGCCGCTCTTTTTGGCGCTCCGCCAGCCTGGCCACCAGTTCTTCGATGCCGTCGTAATCCGATGTCGATAACGACAGGAGCGATATCTCGTCATAACCGGTATTGCGGATGATGGCGTCGGCAGCGTCCAGCACTTCCTGGTGAGGGCGCTGGCGAGCCGGCCGATAGACCACCCCGGCGTGGCAGAAACGGCAACCCCGGACACAGCCGCGGGAGATCTCGATAACCCCCCGATCCTGCACCGCTTCCACATAGGGAACCACCGGCTTGACCACGGGCGGCGGCAATTTCTGGATGATGCGCCGCTTGATCTTCGCCGGCGCGACGGGATTATTCGGTTCTACTGCGGCCACCGTACCGTCGTCGTTATAGCTCACGTTATAGAACGAAGGGATATAGATGCCGTCGATAGCGGCCAACCGGCGCAGCAGATCGGTTTTGCCGTCCGGTTTGCCTTCACCCTGCCATCCGGCGAAGATGTCGAGGAATTCCGATATCGAGTCTTCGGCGTCGCCGACGAAGATAACGTCGATGAAATCAGCCACCGGCTCCGGATTGAAGACCGAGGTGCCGCCGGCGATAACCAGAGGGGCATTTTCATCCCGCTCGGACGCCCAGGCCGGTATGCCGGACAGGTCCAGCATCTCCAGCATGGTGGTGAACGACAGTTCCGCCCCCAATGAGAAGCCGACGATATCGAATTCTTTCACCGGGCGGTGGTTTTCCAGGGTAAGCAGGCTCAGGCCCTGTTCCCGTATCGCCGTGGCCATATCTGACCACGGCATATAAACACGTTCGGCCAGGGCATCGGCGCGGCGGCCTATGATTTCGTATAGAATCGGCAGTGATAGGTTGGCCATGCCCACTTCGTAAAGATCTGGAAAGGCCAGCGCCACCTTTACGGGTGTCTGCCTGAAGTCTTTGATGACGGCGTTCCACTCCCCACCGGTGTAGCGGGCTGGTTTTTGAACCTTATTTAAGATAGCGTCGGGATAACCCAAAATTGTCTCCTCGTTGTTTAAATCCAAAGCGCCGATCTTAAAAACAGTTTTAGATTTTGCATTTTGGTCATTTAAACTTGTTTAGTGCTTAGAAATTAGGATTTAGTATTTTTATCAAGTTCACTGAGCTGGAACACCATTCCATCCCTCGCGGCGATGACCTTAATTCCCGTCCTGTTCGTCATCCCCTCCGCCGCTTCCCACGGATGCGCGCGCCAGACGTTCATGCCGAAGTGGGTCAGGATAGCCGCTTTTGGTTTGATTCCGGCGATGATCTTCTCGGCGTCATCCAGCGTCAGGTGGTCCACGGTCGGCCTGGGTTCGGTCAGTACCACGTTGATGATCAGCAGGTCGGCTTTATAGGTGTCGATCAGCCCATCGAAGTACCGGGTGTCGGTGATATAGGCGATCGATTTGCCCCCCGCGTGAAACACCAGGCCGTAGGTTTCCACCGGATGCCGGTGACGCAGCGGTGTTTCGAATTTCAGTCCTTCAAGGTCGTATTTGCCGCCTTCTTCGAGCGTGATCACCTCGTCCAGGAATTTCCGCAGGTAGGAGAACATCACCGGCTCGGGCCCGAAGGCGTCGGCGGGGGCATAGAATTTGCCCTTGCCGCGGAAGCCGCCGCCGGTCATGGCCTCGATCATGACGTTGACGTCGCCGGAGTGGTCCAGGTGGCGGTGGGATAGCATGACGGCGTCCAGTGTTTCCGCCCGCAGCTTGCGCTTGTTTACCTGGACGATGCAGCCGGGTCCCGGATCGACCAGGACGTTTTTCCCATCGAGAGACAGCCACAGCCCGCCGGAGGCCAGTATCTGGTGAGCCACCATGATGCGGGCGCCGCCGGTGCCAAGGAACGTTATCGTGTTATCTGCTCTAACGGATTCAGACATAACCGTCCAAGTATAGCGGGATTCCGGTACCGACGCTATTCAGTATTTACTCTCCGCCGTGCTATTATCTAGGCATTATGAAAGATGTCGAATGGAGGCAGGCATGAACGACCGTCGATTTCTAGTGATCGCCGGCATCCTCGCGGTAGCGCTATCGGTTGTGCTGTACGCGCTCCACTACGTCATCTTCGCTGACGCCCACCACATCTTCATCTTTACGCTTCACGATATCGCTTTTCTCCCTCTCGAGGTATTTCTGGTCGTCGTCGTCATTGAGCGCCTGCTGGCGCAGCGAGAGAAGAAGGCTCTCAATTCCAAGCTCAATATGGTCGTCGGAGTCTTTTTCATGGCGGTGGGCAACCGGTTGCTGGCTGAACTCCTGACCGATTTTTGCGAGCGGGAAACGCTCTATGGCCATTTCCAGATAAGCAAGGAGTGGCAGCCTCAGGATTTCCGGCGTGCCCGCGCTGAGGCGCTCAAGATACGGCTGGAGGTGGACTTCGATCGCATTGACCTTAATGGCATTAAAGTATTCCTGGGCGAGCAGCGGCCTTTCCTGATGAGCCTGATGGAAAATCCCAGCCTGCTCGAACGCGAAGGTTTCACTGATCTCCTGTGGGCGATAACTCATCTGGAAGAGGAGCTGGAGGCCAGGGATAACCTCTCAGCGCTGCCGGAGTCCGATCTCAAGCACCTAGAAGGCGATATCAACCGTTTTTATGACCGGCTGGTGGCCGAGTGGTTGATCTATGCCGAACACCTGAAAGCCCATTACCCTTATTTTTATTCCCTGCTGCTGCGAACCCATCCGTTCCAGAAGGAGCCGTCGGTAATCGTCAGGAATTGAGGCGATTACCGAAGATCGTTCGGGTTAAACCCCGGATCGAACCGCACCCAGGAGGGGATCGGGTTCGGCCTCCTCCTCGAGGGGCGTCAGTGTCAGCAGCCGCCTGGCGGTATGGGGATAGCGGGCGATGAAAAGCAGTTCGTCCTCGACGAGCGGCTTATGTGACAACACGTTGGCATAGCGCACCAGCTCCAGCACCTGCTGCGCTTCTTCCTTGTCCTTGAAACGCCAGGACATGCGCTCGCCCATGATATGGGAGAAACCGGAGATGCCGGAGTATTCGCCGGCGCAGATTTCGCGTCCGGTATCGACATATTCCGGTTCGCCGCGGCCCAGTTCCTCGCAGCCGTACAGTTCGTAGTTATGCGGGTCCTTGAGGATGCCGTCGGCGTGGATGCCGGACTCGTGAGCGAAAGCGTTGGCGCCGACGCCGGGCTGGTTGATGGGAATGGGTACGCCAAATGCGTAAGAAGCGAACTTGGCGATCTTCCAGCTCTTGGACATATCGATATGGTTGCCCAGTTCGTATTTGCCGGCAAAACTCTTGCTCTTGGTCAGGGCCAGCACCGTGGCGATGAGGTCGGCGTTGCCGGCCCGTTCGCCGATGCCGTTCAGGGTGGTGTTGATGTAGGCATCCTGGCCGCCGTCTATAACGCCGCGGGCGCCGGCTACCGAGCAGGCTACCGCCATGCCCAGGTCGCCGTGGCAATGGAGTTCGATAGGCATACCCACCTGTTCCGCCAGCGCGCGGCTGGTTTGATAAATGGAAAACGGGTCGTCGTAACCCAGCGTATCGCAATACCGCAGCCTGACCGCCCCGTGCGCCTTGGCCGCCAGGCCGTATTCGACCAGGAATTCAACGTCGGTGCGGGAGGCGTCCTCGGCGTTAACACCGACGCTCTCGGCCCCCAGCTTATGTGCGGCGTCTACCGCCGCGGTCATATCCTTAATGACATCCTGGCGCGTCTTTTTGCCCTTGAACTTGCCGTTGATCATCTGCGCCGAGGTGGACATGGACAGGTTGACGTGTTTCAGTTCCGGCACCATTTTAAACGCCAGTTCCACGTCGGCGGTGATAGCCCGCAGCCAGCCCTCGAGGCGGATCGGGGCAATGACGCCCAGTTCGGCCAGTCTCAGGTTAGCCCGCAGGTAGTGGGTTTCATGTTTAGTGGTGGGGAAGCCGAACTCCGACTGGAAGACGCCCATCTCCGAGAGGTAGAGGTTGATCATGGTCTTTTCCAGCTTGGACAGCCCCAGGCGCGCAGTCTGCACGCCGTCGCGGTTCGTAACGTCGATAATATATATCTTGGGCATATTTCACCTCGATGAAGCACTTGTATGAAGGGGGAATAACGTATTATGGTAACACAACATGACGCTTTGGGGCAATGACCGGGTACCTGATTCCTAATCTCCCATGGAAAGTTTTCATTGTCCGGGCTTAACGACTGCTCTTTCCGCGACTCCGCAGGCTGACCACTTATACCGGCACTTTACCTCCCGCCTGCTGATTGGTATATTGGGAACAAATTTACCGGAGGAGCGAAACCATGCTTGAGAACCTGCCCGTCACGACCGTCGAGGCCATGCTGGATACCTTGCCCATCGACCTGACCTTCATGGATGCCGGGAACCGCATCCGCTGGTTCTCAGCCCACCGCATCTTCAACCGTCCACCCGAGTGTCTTGGACAGAACGTCCGGGAGTGCCACCAGGAGTCTAGCTGGCCTGCCATCGACCGGATGGTGGCGGACTTCAAGTCCGGCGCCTGCGACTTGGAGGAACACGTCATAGATAAAAGCGACGGGCGAAAGATCCGCATCCTCTATCTGGCCGTCCGTGACGCCTCACAGCAATACCTGGGGCTGGTAGAGATGGCGGAGGAGATCGAAAAGACCTAACGCCAGCCCCGGACAACCGCAACACATTCTTTACGTATGGTTGCGGAACCAAAATACGTATCTTTACGGATTGCCCATCATACGTCGAGCGTGCCAAGATTTACCCCGATGAACGTCGCGGGGGGGATGAAAATGCCGACACAGAACCGATACCGGGAACCGTTCCTGGAATTTATACCTTATCTAAGCAAGCTCGATATGCCAACGGAAATTGTTGACCGGTGTCGGAGTGTTTTCGAGCGCTGTTCCGCTATGTCGCCGGAACCGGTGGCCGAAATTTTCATTTCCGAAACTCTGACGGACGGGAAACGCAAATACGACGACTTGATGTGCTTCTCTGCCAACTACTGCGTAACTGCCAAGGATTTTACCCGGCAAATCGATATCTTTCTGCTACCGATCACCAAAAGGTTTACCAACTATCCCTTTGTTGACGGTGATTACGTTTACAATGAGGTGCGCTGCGATCCCGGTTTCGTTTTATTATTTAAAGCCGTAGGATATAACTTTGAGTGCATGACCCGTATTTTTAACAAGTATATCGAGCCCAATCTGGCTCCGCCGGAATAAGCTACATAGGGCAGTTCCCGGTAAACCGGGCGCCGCAGACCTCGTTGAGACAACACTTGACCTCGAAAGGGGTTTCGGCCGGCCACCATTCCTGGGGCTCGTAGCACTTAAAGAGCCGCCGGTACACCGCCTTCAATTTTTGCGCTGGTGCCTAGTCGTCCATTCCGGCGCCGTCGCGCCTCCTTCCGGTGAATCGTAGCCGGGGATGAAGGGCTTGATGTCCAGCACCGGCGTGCCGTCTATGGCGTCCAGCCCCTGCACCACCAGTACATTGTCCCGCCGCTCCAGCAGCCGCACCGTGGCCCGGCCCAGGGAATTCGGCCGGTACGGGCTCCGGGAGGCAAAGACGCCCACCGGCGGCAAGTCTTTGCGTCCGCGCGGGAAAACCTTGAGCGCCATCTTGGCCTTGTCGGTAGCCCGGTGCATCCACCAGTAAACCATGATGTGGGAAAAATCCGTCAAGCCGTCCAGCCCCTCGGCCAGGGCGGGATCGATCTCTATCTCCGCCACGACCTCACGCCAGTCGAAGCCGTCGGCGGGTTTTTCCGTGACCGGGCTTTTAATCCGCCCGATAGGTCTAAGTTCCATGGTGAGTTCTGTCATCGCATTCCCGTTCGCGTGGTCAGCCGTGAGATCCCACGAATTTTTTCACCGATGTTGACCGGCTCAGCCCAGCATCGAACCGATGAAGTCGCGCTGGCCGCGGAGGAATTCCGCCGCCGCCGCCGGGCGCTTGCCCTCGAGTTGCAGGCTGAGGATGCCCAGCACCCCGCCGCCGGTGGCTACCCCGAACGGAACCGCCGGCGCGTTTGGGACCTGGACCACCGTGCCCGGTTCGGCTTTGGTATCTATGTCGACCGGTCTCGTCTCGATAAGTTTCAGGGTTTTACCTTGCCAGGCGGTATAAGCCCCCGGCCATGGCTGAAAAGCCCGCGATTGGCGCCAGATCATATCGGCCGATTGCCGCCAGTCGATGCGGCCGGCTTCTTTGGCTAGCATCGGGGCATAGGTAGAGCCTTCCACCGGCTGGGGAACCGCGTCGATGGTACCGCGTTCGACCTGGGGCAGGACATCGATGAGGCTCATGGCCCCGATGATCGCCAGGCGCCCGGACAGGCTGCCGGTAGTGTCCCAATCGAAAACCGGTATCATGGCGCGGGAATAAACGGCGCCGGTGTCGATGCCCGCGTCCATACGCATGATGCTGACTCCGGTGAACCGGTCGCCGGCGGCGATGGCGGCGGCGATGGGCGCCGCGCCCCGGTGTCTCGGCAACAGGGAGGCGTGGACGTTCAGGCAACCCAGCCGGGGAATGTCCAGCACCGCCTGCGGCAGTATCAGGCCGTAGGCGGCAACCACGATTACGTCGGGTTCAAGTTCCCGCAGTTCCGCCTGGGCTTCCGGCTTGCGGAGGGTACCGGGCTGAATAACGGTGAGGCCGTGTTGTTCCGCCATCTGTTTTACCGGGGAAGCGGTCAGCGTTTTGCCGCGACCGGAGGGGGCGTCCCGGCGCGTGTATACAGCGGCCACCTTATAGCCTTCGCCGGCGAGGGCTTCAAGCACCGGCACGGCAAACTCCGGCGTACCCATAAAGACAATTTTCATTTTAATAGTACCTTTTTCCTATGCGCGATTGTAGCACCATTTTTTTATTTTTCCCAATAGCTTTACGGTGGTTACGCCGGGGCAATATAGAGAGCTCTGAAGAGCTTGAAAGAGTAATCCGTTGCGGCTATACGGCGGAGCGGGCGGTACAGGCGCTTGCCCCGGTTATAGGCGGGCTGGTACTATGAATAAGGTTTTCACGACGGCATGCGCCGGGCTGAGAACAAACCCTGAAAAGACGCCGGGCCGGGTATTTTATTACCCATGGGGCATGTCCCTTTTTTAAATAGTTTGGAGACATCACGCTTGCCGACCGAAGAAATACAATCTGCCACTGACGCCGGTAAGATCTGGGAAACCGCGCTTGGGGAACTGGAATGTTCCCTGAACCGTCCCAATTTCCGCACATGGTACGCCCGCACCACCGGCCTCGGCTTCGAGGACGGGCGCTTCATCATCGGCGTGCCCAACTCTTTCGTCGCCGAGTACCTGGAGCAGAACCAGCGCTCACTGATTGCCAAGACGCTGATCAAGCTCACCGGCCGGGACAATCTGCAACTTGGTTTCAAGGTGACGGCGGGGGGCAAAACGGGCGCCGTCCGCCCCGCACCCGGCGATACGTCCGCCCGTTCCGAGGGCTGCCGCTTTAATCCGCGCTATGACTTCGACGCCTTCATCGTCGGCAACGCCAACCGGCTGGCCCACGCCGCGGCGCTATCCGCCGCCCAGAAACCGGGTGAAGGCTACAACCCCCTCTTCATCCACGGTTCGAGCGGCCTGGGCAAGACCCACCTGCTCCAGGCCATCGGCCAGACTGCGGAGCGCGCCGGTAAAACCGTGCGTTACGTCTCCGGGGAGCAGTTCACCTCGGAATTCGTGTCCGCCATCAGGGAAAGGCGCGGCGATGAGTTCCGGGAACGCTATCGCAACGTAGACCTGCTGCTCCTGGACGACGTCCAGTTCCTGGCAGGCAAGTCACAGACCGAGGAAAGCTTTTTTCATACCTTCAACGAACTGCACAATTCCGGCAAGCAGATCGTGCTTTCCGCGGATTCGCCCCCGAAGGCTATCGCCCAGCTCGAAGACCGTCTGCGTTCCCGTTTCGAGTGGGGTCTGACCGCCGAGATATCGCCGCCGGATGAAAAGATGCGCCTGTCTATCCTGCGCTCCCGCGCCGAGCAGGCCGGGGCGGAGCTTACCCCGGACGTCCTGGACTACATGGCCTCTGAGGTCATCCGCAATATCCGGGAGCTGGAGGGCAATCTGAACCGGGTGCTGGCCTACTCCCGTCTGCTGCGTTCGGCCGTCACCCCGGACCTGGCCCGGCGGGCGCTTAAAAACCTGGCCGCCGAGCCTGTCGAGAACAAGCCGGAGACGGGACCGGAACTCCTGCTCGATACCGTGGCGGCATGCTTCGAGATCACCCCGGAAGATCTCCTGGGCCGCCGCCGGGACAAGGAAATTGCCACCGCCCGGCAAGTTGCCATGTACGTCCTTAAGAGCCAGAATCTGTGGTCCCTGGGTGAGATCGGCCGCCTGGTCGGCGACCGCACCGCAGCCACCGTCAGCCACTCCTGCGACAAGATCGGCCGGGAGCTAGAGTTCAATCCCCTGCTGAAGCGCAAACTAATCGACATCGAAAACCGCCTCGGCGGCAAGTAGTCCCGCCGTTCCTCGTCCTGTAAGGGCGATGGCAACGCCTCGCCCTCGGGGCGGCGGCCGTTCCAAATAGCACCCCCCATGGGCGACGCGTCGCGTAGTTCAAGTAAACCCGACATCACACCTTTGCGGTATTGGTGACCGGTCTAAAAGGTCTCAACAGGAGAAAATTGTCTTTCTGAGCGTGGCGAAGAATCTCAATTCTACGTTCAGCGAGAGTGAATGTTTATCGTCCGCTTCTTCAAAATCACGATTATGCGGTAGTCTCCATGCCGTGTCCTCCTCGTTCATCGTCGTGTAGGGGCGACCGGCCGGTCGCCCTCCCGGTGGCTACTATGGTTCACGTTCGCCCGGCATCGACAATCCCGTGCGTTCAACGGATGGAATTTCAGACAAAAAAGAAAAGAGGGGTTATTACACCCCTCTCTGATTTCGGCTTTAGAGATTTCTTACTTGGCGGCGGCGTTGAGCTTCTTGGCCATGCGGCTCTTGCGGCGGGCCGCGTTGTTGGCGTGGATGAGGCCTTTCTTGGCGGCGACATCCAGCGCGCTCTGGCTGGCGACCACGGCTACTTTGGCCTCGTCGCTGCCGGCGGTGATGGCTTTTTCAGCCTTGCGGATGGTGGTCCGGAGACTGCTCATGGCGGATTTATTGCGCAGCGTTTTCTTCGCTGAAGTAAGAATATCTTTCTTGGAACTCTTGGTATTGGCCAACGGACGCCTCCTGAAATATTAACCTGATGACAAGGTACAAATTATACACGATACTTGACTTCGGGTGCAACATGAGATTTTCCCGTATTCCGGCAAAAGTACCCCTTGTCCGGGGCGTGACATCCTGTTAACATTAATCGATGAACTTTCTTTCCAAACTGACCGGAGCCAGCCGCCACAACCGCAGCCTGCTGTGCGTCGGGTTGGACCCGGAACCGGAGAAGCTGCCGCCGGGTGTCGGCGTGCTGGAGTTCTGCCGTTCGATCATCGAGTCTACCTACGACCTGGTCTGCGCTTATAAGCCCAACGCCGCCTTCTTCGAGGCGCTGGGGGCCGAGGGCTGGGGCACGCTGAAGGCGACCATCGAGGCGGTGCCCAAGAACATCCCGGTCATTCTCGACGCCAAGCGCGGTGATATCGGCAACACGGCCCGGGCTTACGCCCGCGCTACTTTCGAAGAGTTGGGCGCCAGCGCGGTGACGGTCAATCCCTATATGGGTTACGACTCCCTCGAACCGTTCATCGAATACAAGAATAAAGGTATTTTCGTCCTGTGCCGCACCTCCAATCCCGGTTCGGCCGATTTCCAATCGCTTGAATGCGGCGGCGAACCGCTATACAGAAGCGTCGCCAGGCGGGTCGGGGAATGGAACCACCACGGCAACCTCGGCCTGGTAGTCGGCGCCACCCAGCCGGAAGAACTGAAAGCCATCCGGGAAGCGCACCCCTTCTTGCCCATCCTCATCCCCGGCGTCGGGGCGCAGGGCGGCAGCCTGGAACTGGCGGTCAGGTACGGCACCGATGCCGCCGGCGAACTGGCGATCATCAGCAGCTCCCGCCAGATCCTCTACGCCTCATCGGGCGCGGACTACGTCGCCGCCGCGCGCCGGGCCGCCCAGGCGCTCCGGGATGAGATGAACCGGTACCGGCCGGTATAACCGGCAAATTCCAAGTTACAAGATACAATAACCAAACAGGTCGGGGATCCGGCATTCGGGATTTTTAACGATGATCGACTTTCGTCTCAACGACACCCTCCGCCTCCGCAAGCCTCATGCCTGCGGCGGTTACGAATGGAAGGTGTACCGGCTGGGCGGCGATATCGGCATCATCTGCCTCACCTGCCAGCGTCGCCTGCTGGTCCCGCGCTCCGACCTGGAGAAGCGCCTCAAGACCTTCGTCTCCAGGGGCGAGTGATGACCCGGCGCATCATGCACATCGACCTGGACGCTTTCTTCGTGTCGGTGGAGCAGGTTTTCGACCCTTCGCTCAAGGGCAAACCGGTCGCCGTCGGCGGCATACCGGGGCATGGCCGGGGCGTGGTGGCCGCCGCCTCCTACGAGGCCCGCCAGTTCGGCGTCCATTCCGGCATGCCGCTCAGGGAAGCCGAACGCCGCTGTCCGAAATGCATCTTCCTCTCCGGCCACTTCGAGCGCTACCGGGATGCATCGAGGAAGTTCATGGCCATCCTGGCCGATTTCTCACCCTTCCTGGAGCCGGTGGGCATCGACGAGGCCTACCTCGAGGTGACCGGGTTCGAGTCCCTCCACGGCACCCTCAAGGCCATGGGTGAAAAGATCCGGCGGCACATCCGCGACGAGATCGGCATCGGCGCTTCCATCGGGCTGGCGTCCGCAAAGATCGTGGCCAAGGTGGCCTCCAAGTCCGCCAAACCCGACGGCATCGTCGAGGTGCCGGACGGTGCGGAGGCCGCTTTCCTGGCGCCCCTGCCTATCGGCCGGCTGCCGGGTATCGGGGAGCAGACGGAAAAAGCCCTGCACGGCCTGGGCATCCACACCCTGGGCGAACTGGCGCGCCTGCCCCGGAGCACCCTCGCCGACCGCTTCGGCAAGTACGGCGAGGTGCTGCACGATCACGCCCGCGGCATCGACCGCCGCCCCGTCGAACGCCCGGCTGAGGCCAAGTCCGTCAGCTACGAGACGACCCTCAACGAGGACACCCGCGACCGCGATTTCCTGGAAGCCACCCTGCGCTACCTGTCGGAAAAGACCGGGGCCCGCCTCCGGCGCTACGGTCAGAAGGGTGGCGTGATACACATCCGCCTGCGCTTCTCCGATTTCACCACCATCACCCGGCAGCGCAGCCTGGGCTTCGCCACCGACGCCAACGAGATCATCTACGAGGAAGCGCTGAAACTATTTGCTAAAGCCCTCGACCACAGCCGGCTGCCGGTACGCCTCCTGGGCGTCGGCGTGGGAGATTTGGGCGGCGTGGAAACGCAACTACCGCTCTCGGGCGCCGGCGCCGCCGGATTTGCCGCCATCGACCGGGCGCTGGACCGCATCCGCAAAAAGTACGGCTTCTCATCCATCCAGACCGGGCGGGTGATGACCCTGGGCCGGGGCTCCGGTGAAGGGCATGAGAGCCACGGCTTTTCCGGCCGGATCATGGATCAGCACAAAGGCCGTTCCGCCGACCCCCTTTAGTTCTAACCCCGCCAACCCTGTGCTATGATAATGACATAAATGAACACCCATAACATCTCCCCCCCGCCCCCCAACCGCATCGGCGGAACCGTGTTCCGCTGGGGGGAGCGCACCTTCATCATGGGCATCTTGAACGTCACCCCGGATTCCTTCTCCGGCGACGGTCTGGCCAATGATATCGACGCCGCCGTGGAACAGGCCCGGCGCATGGTCGATGAGGGGGCCGACATCATCGACATTGGCGGTGAGTCCACCCGCCCCGGGGCGCCGGAGGTCTCCGCCGAAGCTGAGATCTCCCGGGTTGTCCCGGTCATCGAGCGCCTGGCTGCCGAACTAATTGTTCCCATCAGCATCGATACCTACAAAGCAGAAGTGGCCGAAGCCGCCGTCCAGGCCGGGGCCAGCCTCTTAAACGACGTCTGGGGTCTGAAACGCGATCCCCGGCTGGCCGTGATCGCCGCGCGGCACCGGCTGCCGATCGTCATCTCCTCCAGCCAGCGGGACGCGCCGGTAGAAGATATCGTGCCGGCGGTCATCGACAGTCTCAAATGGGCTATCGAGCAGGCCGGGGCGGCGGGCGTCGCCCCGGAAAACATCATCGTCGATCCAGGTTTCGGCTTCGGCAAGACGCCGGGTCAGAACCTCGAAATACTGCGGCGGCTCAGTGAACTCCGGGTACTCGGCAAACCGGTACTACTGGGCGTCTCCCGCAAGTCCACCATCGGCAGGGTGCTTGGCGACGCGTCCGTCGAAGACCGCCTGAGCGGCAGCCTGGCCGGGGCGGTCATCGGCATCATGGGCGGTGCCGACATCATCCGCGCGCATGACGTAAAAGAGACGGTCCGGGCGGCCCGCATGACCGACGCCGTGACCCGAGGCTGGCAAGATGAATAACGACAACGAACTGGTTCTGACTTCCGCCACCACCCTGTACCTGGGCCTGGGCTCCAACCTGGGCGACCGCACCGCCAACCTGGAGCGGGCCATCAACCTGCTGAACCGGCCGCTCAAGATCACGCGGCGCTCCCCCGTCTACGAGACCGAGCCGGTGGGCGTCCCGGAGCAGCCCAAGTTCCTGAACATGGTGGTCGAGGCGCAGACCCATATCGCCCCGGCGGACCTTTTGAAACTCATAAAAGGGATTGAGCAGATACTCGGCCGCGGCAAGGCCGGTTCTGACGCGCCGCGCGTTATCGACATCGACATCCTTTTCTACGGTAATCTCAAGTTAGCCACCGATACGCTGACCATCCCCCACCCCCGCATGAACCGCCGCGCCTTCGTGCTTAAGCCGCTGGCTGATCTGGCGCCGAAGCTGAAGCACCCCGGCAACAAGAAGACCGTCGAGGAGATGCTCTCTGCCCTGGGACCGGTCAAAGGCGTCGAACCCTACCCGGAGACGCCGGCGTGAAGCTGGGACTGGCCCTGTCAGGCGGCGCGGCACGGGGGCTGGCGCATGTCGGCGTCATCGAGGTGCTGGAGCGAGAGGGCGTCCAGATCGACATGGTAGCTGGCACCAGCATGGGCGCCATCATCGGCGCCGCCTACGCTCGCGGCCTGTCCGCCGAAGATATTAAAACTGAAGCTCACGACGTGGGCTGGCGCAAGCTGGTGCCACTGGTGGATCTCAACCCGCTGCAACCATCAGGCCTCATAGGCGCCCGGCGCATCCGCAGACGGCTGGTGGACTTCATCGGCGACCTCGATTTTTCCGAGCTGAAGAAGCCTTTCGCCTGCGTCGCCACCGACATCTACACCGGCGAGGCGGTGGTTTTCACCCGAGGCTCGGTGCTTGACGCCGTAATCGCCAGCATGACACTGCCCTTGGTTTTCAAGGTACCGCGAGTCGGCCGCCGCTACCTGGTGGACGGCGGACTTTCCGACCCGCTGCCGGTAGAACCCTTGAAGCACCTCGGGGCGGACAAGGTCATCGCGGTCAATGTCCTCAAGAACCTGGGCCTCACCCCGCCGCACCGCAGCCGTGAGCACCCGCTGCCGAGACACGCGCCAAACATTCTTCAGGTAGCTACCCAGGTAATCTATATAGCCTCTGCACACCTGGCTGAGGCTTGCATGAAGGGGGCCGACGTGGCCATAGAGCCGGACATGACCGGCATCCATTTGGCGGACTTCAACTTGGCCGGGGAGGCCATCCAGTGCGGCGAAAAAGCGGCGAGAAAGGCCATGCCGCAGATTAGGGAACTTCTAGCCCAATAATCAGTCATTGCGCGGCTGCCACCGAAGCAATCCAATGCCGCAATAAACAGAATGAAGCATGGCTGAAAAGGTATAATTGGTGATTTTCAAAAAAACGTTCGCACTGAGCCTGTCGAAGGGTCATCCTCTTCACCCCGCTACCTATCCAACTCCCACCAACCTTGATACGCCAGCCCGTAAGGCCCGGTGGTAAAACTCACCGTCCCGATCTCCCCCCAATGCCCGGAATACTGTATCCACACAGCGTTTCCAGATGGGAATTCCTTCTCACCCAAGTTCACCACCGATACTCCGCAGTCCCAAACCGGACCATTGCCAGAGGTGAAATCATCGGGCAGGTTGTTCCTCACCCACGTTCCCGCCCACGGGTACGACGCGTGAGAATCGATGGAGGAATACGCCACCGGCCTGCCGTCTGCGCTCAAACTGTAACCATCCCGCGCCCCCGCCGAGGTCGCCTGGCCGTACCACTTTCCCTCGGTGTCATGGGCGGAATAGAATATCCGGTAAATCGTACTTCCGCCGCGCTCCAACCGGACGGTGATATGCTCGAAGTCCGCCTCGTGTGCACTCTCTAACTGGTCGGTTGGGGCAAGGTCGCCGTTATAGGGATAGAAGAAGATATACTGGACGTCGATCATCCCCGTCATGCCCGGTGCAGGCCTCACGTGTACGTAGCACTCCCAGCCCGCCGCCGCTGTGCCGCTCCGCGTCTGGCTCCGGAAAGCGTCGAGGTTGTCACCTCCGCTCGCATCCGTCTGCTCCAGGAAGAAATCGGTCCGTGCCGGTGAAAGTCCTGACGAAAACCCCTTTGTAGCCTGAGAAACCAGGGATGTGATATTTACCTGCCCCAAGTTCAGCAATTGTTCGTCAATCCCCATCCTGACATCGAACCTCATCCTCACCCGTTCCAGGTACCAGGAGATATCGCCCGGTCGGTACGCGTCGTCAGGATGCAGCATCACCACCGGCGCGAATTTCGAAGCCAGTTCTGCTTCGATATGATCGGGGATGCCGTCCCTGTCGCTGTCGATACCCGTTGCGGTGGTAGGTGGAGGCGGCGTGGAGATGGGTGGTGAAGATGTTGGAGGTGATGTGGTTGGGATGCTGGTTGTTGGGGGCGGGGGCTGCTTCCCATCGTCCGGGCGGGAGACTTCCGTACATCCGGTAAACAGGATCAATATCGCCGACAGTACGAAGGCAATTAACTGTCTTTGCATGGCAATACCAGTGTAATTTCCGATTGAAGAACTGTCAAACGTGATGAATTACCCCCCCCAATAAATATTTTGAAAACCCGCCAAAGTCCCATTGACAGCCCACGAGTACCGGTGTGTTATCATATGTTCTCCCCGTCAGACTAAGGCTCAAGCCATGCTCTCCCGCATCGCGAGAGCAACCGTCAGGGCAGATCATGTGGGAGAAAAGGAACGCATTGTTGGAATCCGTGATCCGGAATACCCCAGGTTTTGTCGCCATTGACGCGGCATGGGATTCGTTTCATTCGTTTCCGGACAGCACACGTATCTCCCGCCAGGCGGTCCGTAAACTGAAACCTGACGGCTGATGGCTGACCGCTGACAGCTTAAAAGGTGAATTGTTTCAATTGTTTTCGCCTTGAAGAACAATTCCCGCATGTTGGCCGGAGACTGCCCCCGCACGCCCCGGACCGGACCTTGAAAACTGCATATGTCGGCTTTGCGGGAACAACCTCTGCCGGCCCGTCCGGCGATCAAAAAAGGGCTGGGAAGAGGTCTCGGCGGCATTTGTTTTGTCGAAAAACAACCCTTTTCAATTAATTGTTTTCGCGTGAGTTGCCCGCAGCACCAGCGGGCAGAGGGATTGTTTCATTTGAGTTATTTGTTTCTTCCAAATAATCCCACGATTGGAGCGCCGGTTCCCAATCGTGAAAAATTGGGATTGTTTCTCGAAAGAAGCACTGCGGGAGAAACAATCCCCCGCTCCGTTACCCGGTCAATGGCCGGTTGGCCGGATGGCCCGGAGAGTAATATAATCGTAAGTTGTAAGGTAAACGCCGTCTGACCCGGAAAGGACACAAAGATCATGAGTGAACATAAAAACGAGTTGCCACAGGAGCGAAGGGCAGAACTGCTCGGCGTACTGAAGGCCCGTTTTGAGAAAAACATGGACCGCCATAAAGGTCTCGAATGGGCTGAAGTGCAGCTCAAGCTGGAAGACAATCCGGAAAAATTGCGGTCGCTCAATGAGATGGAGCGGACCGGCGGCGAACCGGATGTTGTCGGCCGGGACAAGCAGACCGGCGAATATATTTTTTATGATTGTTCGGCGGAAAGCCCCGACGGCCGCAGAAACGTTTGTTACGACCGTGCGGCGCTGGAGTCGCGGAAAGAGCACAAACCGGCAAATAGCGCTATCGATATGGCCGCCGATATGGGCATCGAGCTGTTGACCGAGGCACAATACCGGGAGTTGCAGCAAAAGGGGAAATTCGACCTGAAAACGTCGAGCTGGGTGAAAACACCTGCCAATATCAGAAAACTCGGCGGCGCCCTCTTTTGCGATCGCCGCTACGATACTGTCTTCGTGTATCACAACGGGGCGGACTCATACTATGGCGCCAGGGGATTTCGGGGCTCGCTTAGCGTTTAACCCGACTCATTTACAAATAAACACTGATAACACAATAATAAGGAGATCATACGTGGCAGATATTACCGGGGTACTCATCGACGAACCGGCGCCGAATACGCGGCGAACAATTTTAAGCTCCCAGACCCCGCCGGTATTCAAAAGCAACGGCCAGATCAACGTGCTTTGCGGCAACTGTAAAACAGTCTTATGCGAAGGTTTGGCTGACGAGAAAATCGAGAATATCGTGATAAGGTGCCCGCATTGCCGTGGTTTGAACAATGTGACGATCTGAGCGTCTATTGTCTATCGATGGATATCGCGTAATTTCCTCTCCCCAACGGGGAGAGGATTAAAGCCTGTCCTGAGCGAAGTCGAAGGAGTGAGGGGGTACCTTCGATTCCTTCGCCACTCGAACGCGGGTGTCAGACTCTCCCAATCTTCTTTATCAACCAGACGATTATCAGTATCAGGGCTAGAGCCAGGGCGATATTGACCAGCGCCCCCAGGCTGAAGGCGAAGAGACCCAGGGCCCACAGGATAACCAGGATGATGGCGATAGTCAGTAACATGGCGATCTCCTTTTTTCCGCTCAATCCTTTATATAACAGGATTTTGGTTAGCGCAAGGCGACGGGGCAGGTCAACTGAGGGGATACCGTATGGACATCGATCCTGACAACCCGGTAGTTAAATTGTGCGCCGAATGCATCCAGGCGGAAATGGAAGGCCGGACGGGGGAGGCTATGAAACTGTGCGTCCGGGCATGGGAAATCCGGAAGGACAGCTTTGAGGAGTGTATCGCCGCGCATTACCTGGCCAGGTACCAGGAAACCGCATCCGATGCGATGCTCTGGAACCGGCGGGCACTGGAAGCAGCCGAGGCGGCCGGGGATGCGCGGGTTTTCAGTTTCTATCCCTCTTTATATCTGAATCTGGGCAAATCCTGTGAAGATATGGGAGATATTCAGGAGGCCGGGCGATATTACCACCTGGCCTCCTCCACCCTTGACCGGGTCGGGTCGGGTGATTACCGGGAGACGCTGAGAAGTGGGGTCGAAGCCGCTCTCGGGCGCATCGGCGGCTTGTAACGGGATCAACCAGTTCAGCTAATGGCGCGTCCGGCCATGAAACCCGCTACAGATACGATGCCACTGATGAACATACCCCACAGCAGGTCAGCGACAACGACGGTCATCGGCCAGCCCTTCAAGGTGGCCAGATTGCTCAAATCATAGGTGGCATAGGCGACCAGACCGAAAAGAACGCCGAGGCCGGCGGCCCGGAGTAAAGAATCGGCATCGATAGCCGGAATGATCACAAATACCATCAAACCCACGATATAGATGAAGTAGAAGATCAGCGCAGGGGCCAGGTTGAAGGAATCCTTGAGCAGGTTGCCCAGGTGTTCCCGGTAGAAGTTTTTGGAGATCACCGCCAGCCAGAGGAAATCGATTCCCAGGAAGATCACCAAAGTGATGACGTAAAGCAGGGCGATTTTTATAAAACTCATGCGGCCTCCTCAACTTCTGAGTGGGTGTTACATAAGATCTAAATGATTATTGCTTGGGCGGCAAGGGTATAAATACGCTGGTACGGCTGGCATACTCCCGAAACTCCGGGTTCCGGCGCATGGATTTTTCCAGGAGCGGAACTCCGGAGACGAACAGAATCAGCCATGTGATGGTGAGCGGGCCGGCGATGGTCCACCAGGCGCCCGGGATACTTAGGGCGATAAGGAAGATGCCCCACCACTGGAACACTTCACCGAAGTAGTTGGGGTGCCTGGAATAACGCCAAAGTCCGCTTTGTAAGATCTTGCCCCGGTTGGTCTCGTCACTCAAGAAATTGTCCAGCTGCCGGTCAGCGACCGCTTCAAAAAGGAAACCCATGAGCCACACCAGGCCGCCCAAGAGGTCCGGCCATCCCAGCGAGTCTGATGAGACAGCCATGATAACGACGACAGGCAGGGATATCAGCCACATGAAAAAGCCCTGGAGAAGGAATACCTGAAGATAGCTTCTCAACATCCAGCTGGAACCCCATTCCTCGCGCCATTGCTGATATCTGGGATCCTCTCCTTTGCCGCGGTTGCGCCGGTAGATGCGTGATGCCAGCCGGAGACCCCAAACTGTTACCGTGCCCAACACCAAAGCCTGCCTGACCAGGTAATCTTCGGCGACGATGAACGCGGCGCCGGCGACTAGTATAAAACCGGGGCCCCAGGCGATGTCGGCGACCGAATTGTCCCGACGCTGAACCGCTACGGTGAACATGGCGGTCATGTAAAGGAAGATGATCACGCCGGAGAGTATGAGGGCGTTAGCGATATCCATATATCATTCCTGACTGCCGCCGGTCCTGACAGCCACCAGCAGGACACCCGGACCACCGTGAACCCCAAGCCCGGCGCCCATTTCCGAGACCGTTATCAGCTTATCTTCGATGAACTCGGTCAACCGTTGTTTCAATCGGGCAGCTTCATCAGGAACCTGACTGTGAACGATGGACAGTTCGGTAACCGGGAGATTATGCCTGACGAAATCGATGATTCGGTCTATGCCGCGGCTGAGACTGCGTACGAGGCCGGCCCGGGTGATCTCTCCGTCATGGAAGGTGAGCAGGGGCATAACGTTAAGAAAATGCGAAGCGGCAGCAATGGTTTTATTGACCCGCCCGCTGCGAGCCAGATACTTCATGGTTTTGAATAGGCCGAACATCTTCGTTTCTGCTATCGCCCGCTCGGCCTCTGCGACAACTTCAGCGAAGGAACCTCCTGCCTTAGCCTTGCGGGCGGCGGACCGCACGACCAGGCCTAACCCGGCGGAGTTGAATTTGGAATCGATAACTACGATGGGGAAACTACTGTCAAGCGATTTGCGGGCCATGGACGCTGAGTTGAAGGTGCCGCTGATCTTCGAGGAGATATGGATCGAGACGATGCCTTCGGCGTCTCCGGAGTGTTTTCGGAAAACCGTGATGAAGTCTTCCGGATTGGGCTGGGAGGTAGCAGGGTGCGCCTCGGTGGTGGTCAGCCGGGAATAAAGCTGGCCTGGGCTGATATCGAGACCGTCGCGGAAAGTTTCCTGACCGAAGCGTACGTAAATCGGGACAACGGCGATGTCCAGTTCATCGGCGAGCGCCTCTGGGATATCCGAGGTGCTGTCGGTGATCACTTTTACCGGCATCTCGACCTCCTTGTAAAAAGGCTTTTAACGCTAGGCTGGGAGCAATACCGGGAAGAATACCTGCCAGGCCAGGAGGGCTTTGGCCGTGAGGCTCAGGAGGATATACACTTTTTCGCCGTGCAGGTAATCGCGCCAGGGACCGATTTTCCGGTACTGGAGGATCATGTTGACGGCGAAGCAGTTGAAGAAGACGAACAGGGAAATGATGATACCGTATACGAATCCAGGCGGCGAGGCGGCGAGACCGGGCGCCCAGACATAGATGACGATAGCCAGCCAGGGGATGATGCCCGCAAAGCTGCCGAACCAGAAGGGCAGCAACCCCGGCCTGCCTGGTTGCTCATATTTTTCTTGTAACAGACCGAAAAGGATCATAGCGGCATTGACGCCGAAAATGGCCAGCAGGGCGGCGATATCGCTGATGCCGGTGATCTGGGCTATGAGGACGATCATGATGGAAGAGCTGAAGAAGTACTCTATCCATCGGCCGTAGTTACGGTTTTGGAGGAGGTTGCGTTTGTACCAGGGGAAGACCCAGGGCGAAGCCATGAGCAGTAGGGCGCCGGACGAGATAGCCAGAAAAGTGAAAACACCCCAGCCTGTGAGGATATCGAACAGGCGGTGAAGCTCAGGAGCCGTGCCAGGGGGACCGCTCATGAAGGTGGCGGTCACCGGTAGAGCGAAGTCGTTGGTAAGGATGGCAATGGCAATCGCCTGCGTCGCGAGGATTAGCCCGACCACGATGTTCCAACGGCGCAACCGGTCAATTCTTTGTTCGGCGGATAAATCAACGGTCATATCATGACTCCTTCAACAACCGATAAATCCATCACTGGTCATTCTATGCGGCAGCGGCGCTATTGACTTGTTAAATACATATGCTTTAGATTTATATTATATATACCCTCAGGCTTAAAGACAATACATTCCTCAAAAATACTCGCTTTTCCCCCATTGTAGCCGCCCCTGCCACCTGTTACACTTTAAAAATGATAATCGATTTTCATACTCATGTCTTTTCCCCGACGCTGATCGCCCGGCGGCGGGAATACGCCGATGCCGACCCGTGTTTCGGTATGCTCTACTGCGACACCAAGGCGAAGCTGCGGACGGCGGACGAACTCATCGCAGAGATGGACTCAAGCGGCGTCAATAAGGCCGTCATCCAGAACATCGGCTGGACTTCAAATGAACGCTGCGTGGAGACCAACGATTACCTGCTGGAAGCAGCGCAACAATACCCCGAGCGCCTCATCCCCTTCATCTGCGTGCAGCCGCTGGCGGGTGACGCAGCCATCGAGGAGATCCGGCGCTGCGCCGCGGCGGGGGCGCGGGGCGTGGGGGAACTGCGGCCGGACGTCCAGGGGTTCGACCTCGCCGACCAGGCGGTCATGACCCCCCTGGTCAAAACTCTTATGGCTAACAACCTGGTGCTCTCGTGTCACGCCGACGAGCCAGTGGGGCACCGTTACCCCGGCAAGGGTGCGGTGACGCCGCAAGTCCTTTTGCCTTTTATCGAACGATACCCCAGGCTGAAGCTGGTGCTGGCCCATTGGGGCGGCGGGTTGCCGTTCTACGCCCTCATGCCCGAGGTGAAAGAAGCCTTGCAGAACACCTGGTTTGACAGCGCGGCTACCCCCTTTTTGTATCGGCCGGACGTCTATGAACGGGCGGCGGATCTGGTGGGGGAGTATAAGATACTCTTCGGCTCCGACTGGCCGCTCTTAGGCCAGCGGCGGTGCCTGGATGAACTGAAGACGCTTAGCCTATCCACGCATACCCTGAAAGCCATGCTGGGCGGCAATGCGATAACTCTGCTGGGCAACATCGATGACTGATGAACAACCCATCCGCGCCTTCATCGCCGTGGAGCTGCCAGAGGCGGTAAAACGGGAGATCGGGGCGCTGCAAAAGAAACTGGCGGTCGAACCGGCCGGCGGCATCAAGTGGGTGGCGCCGGGAAGCGTTCACCTGACGCTCAAATTCCTGGGCTGGGTGGTGCCGGAGCGCATCGATGAAGTGAAAAACACCATCGCCCGGGCGGTCGAGGGCATCGCCCCGTTCGAGCTGGGGATGGCGGGGGTGGGGGCTTTTCCCAACCTGAAGCGGCTGAACGTGGTCTGGTGTGGCCTCACCGGAGACTTGGAGAGCTTGGAACAAGTGCAAAAGGCGGTCGAAGAACAGGTTTCTCCGCTGGGCTTCCCGACCGAGAAACGCGCTTTCTCACCCCACCTGACCCTGGCGCGGTTGAGGGAAGATGTTAGTCCTGAGGCGCGCTCGGCGCTGGCCGAAAAGCTGGCGGCGATAAAATACGAACCCGGCCTGGCCATACCGGTGGCATCGGTCAGCCTGATGCAGAGCCGGTTGCTGCCAGACGGGGCGGTTTACACCCGGTTGGGGGAGTTCCCCTTAACGCGCGATACCGGTTAACGCCCTGAATATCACGTAGCGCAGGCCGGTAAGTTAGGTGTCCATCGCCTATAAATTACGTAGTAATACGAATGCCCCCACGGCCGGATGCCGGTGATAATTACCTGGTATCACCCAACCGGAGGAAGAAAATGAAATACCAGGAATTCAGTGGCCGCGTGCAGGAGCTTATCGGCGAGACATCGGCGCGGGACGCCAAACGGATCACCGAAGTGATTTTGGAAATCCTGGGCGGCCGGCTTACCCGGATCCATCGCAAACACCTGGCGGCCCAGCTGCCGGGAGAACTGACCTTCCCCATCGTCGAAGACGAACCGGCGCAGCAGTTCCCACTAGAGGAGTTCTACAACCGGGTAGCTTCCCGGCTGGAGTTGAACTTCCATGAGGCTATCGTTACCAGTCGCAGGGTGATAGGGGCTGTGGTGGAAGCGGTATCAGAGGGGGAGATCGAGGATATCGTGGCCGGGCTGCCCGCAGAGTTCGCCGAGCTGTTCGAGCGGGAGCCGCTGGAAAAATCCGCCATCGACGTCCATTCCCTGCGTTAGGGGGCTATTGAGACTGGTTCGTCGTTTCCATTGCGGTCGAAGATTATTTGGTACCCGGGACTTTTATGAAGACGCCCGATTCCGGCTGATATTCCAGGAGTTCGCCGGCGGTCAGATCGAAATACCAGCCGTGGAGCGACAGGGTACCCGCGGCGACGCGTTGGTCGATGAAGGGGAAGGTCCGCAGGTTTTCCACCGACAGTAGAATTGCGGCCTGTTCCGCGGCGCGGTGCTGTAAGGCAGCGTCCTTGCCCGGCAGCGACATCATGACCTGCTCCCGCGCCAGCGCAGCGATGGACATCCAGCGGCCGATGAAGCCCGCCCCCTCCGCGCTGCAGTCGCCGGTCATTAGCGCTCCGATGCCGCCGCATTGAGAGTGTCCCAGCACGATGATGCGTTCCACCCCCAGGCGGCAGACGGCGAACTCCAGCGCGGCGGACACGCCGTGATAGCCGCCGTTTTCCTCGTATGGGGGCACCAGGTTGGCGACGTTGCGGACCGTGAAGATGTCCCCGGGCTGGCAGTTGGTCAGGATGGCCGGATCCACCCGGGAATCTGAGCAGCCGATGATCATGGTGGAGGGGTTTTGGCCGTGCTTGAGGATATCAAACTGCGAGCCTTCAGGTCCGAAGTAGTTTTTCTGGAAGGCACGGAAGCCGGCGATGAAACGTTCGATATCTTGCATATCGTCTCCTAATCTTGTATAGAGGCGGTCATCGGCAATCGACGAACCGGCCCCCTACGATGATTTTCGATCGATGGTGAGGTTACGCCAGCCGATGACGGTGAGGGTGATCGTTACACTAAGGATTATGACGTCGACGAAGATCATGGCGTCCCGCCAGAAGCCGCCGGGGAACATCATGATGAGGTAATCCGTGCGCGGGTTCAGCAGCCAGAAGTCGTTGGCGAAGCTCAGGAGGTGGAACTGGGTGAAAAAGGCGTTGAAATCGGCGATGGCCATGGCCGCCCTGACGATGACGAGAGCCAGGGTGAACACCCCGCCCCAGAAAAGCGGCGCCGCCAGGCGTTTCGGTTCCCGGCGATAGAGCGTTATCCCCGCCACCAGCGCCGTGTAGATGAAACTCACCGCCAGCACCCCGTAGTCCAACTGGATCAGCCCCTTCACATCATATAGGTGGATGACCTCACGCTCGTTGAAAAGAGTAAAAGACTGACCGTCCTTGATGACGGTGACGTCGATGAGCTCGTCGCCGGAATTGAAATAGCCGATCAGGCCGCGGGCGGCTTTGGATAGCTCAGCATCGTCAAGGCCGGTGGTAGCGCCGACGTCGTAACGGTCGAAGCCGTATTCATACAACGGCTGGAAATTGACGGCGAAGGCGATGACGGCGCTGGTGATGAGGAGCGGCATAACCAGCACCAGACCCCAGCGAGCGGCTTTCAAGAGCCGTTTACCCATCGAGCGGTTCATCGGACGGCGCCTTATCCACCTCTTCCACATCGGCCAGAATAGCTTTAGCCTCGGCCAGGTGTTCCGGGGCCACCATCACCCGCATGGGCATCAGGGCCGAGGCTACCTGGAGGAAGGTGGCGGTGCCGGCCGATTCGATATAAGCCGGTATACCCGAGTCAACCAGTATGTCGCGCCACAGCGTGGCGGCGAACTCGTTGGATGCGGTGGCGGCGGGTTCCCATTTAGTGTCCATTGCTCTCATACCTCGCACTGCCGGCGCTCCCAAGGAGCGTTTCCAGCTCGTTCAGGAGTTCATCGTTGCAGGTCACCCGGACCTGCGGCATTTTGAGATGGTACACACGGCCGGGGCAAGCCACCTGCAAAGCGATGTTTTCCGGTCCGGGATAGATGCTCAGGACATCTAAAACACGGTTGAACAACTTCAGGTCGGCGTCCGGGTTTTCAGTCTGGGATAGTATGATACTCAAACGGCGGGACATAGCTCGCGGTGTTTCCTTCTCTGGTTGAGTTTGAGTCTGAACGGCCGCGGCCGCCGCTACGGCACCAGCCGCGGCCGGGGCGGTTTTGGGTTTGGCGGCGGTGGTCTTTTTGGCCGGGGGAGGGCCATTGAACTGCCGGGGTGGGAAACCGCCGCGGTTGTTGAAGCCGTTGCCGCTGGCGGGCTTGACTCTTACCATTTGGCCGGCCTCGATATCCTCGCCGGCGCCGGGCTGGTAGAGGCGTACCGCATCGACATGAATCGTACCGCTGTCGCCGCGGAAGACGGCCTTGCCCTCGACGAGCAGCACATTGCCTTCCTGCCAGTGGTCTTTGGTCTGGGCGTAGAGACGGGGCCAGGCCACGACCTCGATCCGGCCGTTGAGGTCTTCCAGTTCCGCGGTGGCGAAGGTGTTGCCGTCGCGAGTTTGCGAGGTGCGCGCCGATACTACCATGCCGGCCAGGGTGACCACCTGGCCTTCCAGCTCCTCGGTCACGTCGCCGCAAAGCGCCGTGGTGTCGTTGCCGACCTTGGCGGCGAAACGGCTGTATGGGTGGGCTGAGATATATATGCCCAGGAGGTCCTTCTCCCATGTTAAAAGCTCGCTTTCAGCCACGCTGCTTCGTTCCAGTTCCAGCGGCATGGTGGCGACCTCGGCGACACCGCCGAAGAGGTCGAACAGGGTGCCCTGGCCGGATTCTTTGATCTTGCGCTCTCGGTCGGCGAAGTCCAGTACCCGGCCTACATTATGCAGCAGGGTGGCGCGGTCGCCCAAAGAATCGAAGGCGCCCGCCTTGATGAGGCTTTCCAGGACGCGCCGGTTCATGCCGGCGGCGTCGGCGCGGCGGCAGAAATCTTTGATACCGCGGTACGGGCCGTTCCTGAGCCGTTCCTCGACAAAGGGGGCTACTGCCTGCTCGCCGACGTTCTTGACTGCGGCCAGTCCGAAGCGGATGGCAGGACCGCTCTCGCCTTCCTCGATGGTGAAATTGACTTCGGAGGCGTTGACGTCCGGCCTCAGCAGTTCGATACCCAGGCGGCGGCATTCGGCGGCGGCGGCGGAGACCTTCTCCGCCACGTCGCGCTGGGTGGCCAGGAAGGCGGTCATATATTCTACGGTGTAATTGGCCTTGAGGTAGGCCGTCTGGTAGGCGATCAGGGCGTAGCTGACGGCGTGGGCCTTGTTGAAAGCGTAACCGGCGAAAGGCAGGATGAGGCCGAAGATCTCCTCTGCCAGCTCCTCGGTGTAGCCGTTCTTGAGCGCGCCGGCGATGAAGTTCTGCTTCTGCTTCTTCATCACCTCCGCGTTCTTCTTGCCCATGGCCTTCCGGAGGATGTCCGCCTGGCCGAGCGAATAGCCGGAGAAAGCCCGGGCGATGAACAGCACCTGTTCCTGGTAGACGATGACGCCGTAGGTCTCCTTGAGGATATCCTCCAGAGCGGGGTGGGGGTAGGTGATGGGCTCCTCACCGTGCTTTGAGCGGATGAAGCGGGGGATCTGCTCCATGGGGCCGGGGCGATACAAGGCCACCATGGCGGCGATATCGGTAAAATGGGTCGGTTGGAGTTCCTTGATGTAGCGCCTCATGCCGACGCTTTCCAGCTGGAAGACACCCATGGTCTCACCGGCGGCCAGGAGATCGAAGGTTTTGGGGTCGTCGAGGGGTATATGGTGGACGTCCAGCGGTACGCCAGTGCGCTTGCCGATGATCTGCTGCGCCCGCGACAGGATGGTGAGGTTGGCCAGGCCCAGGAAGTCCATCTTGAGCAGGCCGATAAGGCCGATGTCCTCCATGGGGAACTGGGTCATGACCAGGTCCGCCTTGCCGCCGGTGGAGGACTCCCGGTTCAGGCGCTGAAGCGGCGCGTGAAGCGCCAGCGGGTCCTTGGAGATGACCACGCCGGCGGCGTGGGTGCTGGCGTGGCGCGACAGCCCCGAGACTTGGCGGGCGGTATCGATCAGTTTCTGCACCGTGCCATCGTTAGCCACGGCCTCGCGCAGCTCGGCGGTTTCATCGAGGGCCTTTTCCAGTGTCATGTTGGGGCCGAAAGGCACCAGCCGGGCGACCTTATCGACATCGGGCAGGTTCATGCCGAGGGCACGGCCGACGTCACGGATGGCGGCGCGGGCGCCCAGTGTCCCGAAGGTGATGATCTGGGCTACATGGTCCAGGCCGTATTTGCCCGAGACGTACTCGATGACCTCGTCGCGGCGGTCGTCCTGGAAATCCATGTCGATATCCGGCATTTCCTTGCGTTCGATGTTCAGGAAGCGCTCGAATACAAGGGAATACTCCAGGGGATCGACCTCGGTGATGCCCAGGCAGCGCAGCACGATGGAGGCGGCGGCCGAGCCGCGAACGCCGAAGTAGATGCCGCGTTCGCCAACGAAGCGGATGATGTCCCAGACAACCAGGAAATAGTCGGCGAACTGGGTCTGTTCGATGACGTCCAGTTCATAAGCCAGCCGCTCCCTGACCGCATCGGAGGCATCGGGGTAATACTTCGGCAGAGCATCGTAGCACAGTTTGGCGACATACTCGTCCGAACTCATGCCATCCGGGCGGTCGATTTGCGGCAGGTGCAGCCGGCCGAATTCCAGTGTCAGGTCGCACATATCGGCGATTTTATTGGAGTTCTCCAGAGCTTCCGGCAGGTCGCGGTAAAGCTCGGCCATCTCGGTCTCGCTCTTCAGGTAGAAGGAGTCCGCCTGCATCCGGAGGCGGTTGGTGTCCTGGAGCGTGGTGCCGGTGCCGATGCACAGCAGGAGGTCGTGGGTGGGGGCGTCCTCGCGGCTGACGTAGTGGATGTCCCCGGTGGCCACCAGCGGGATGCCCAGTTCCCGCGAAAGTTTGATCAATCCGGCGTTGATCTTGTCCAGTTCCGGCATCGGGTGGCGCTGGATCTCGAAATAGAAATCGCCGGCAAAATTATCGCGGTACCAGATGGCGGCCTGCCGGGCCTCGTCGAGGCGGTTCTCCAGGATGAGGCGGGGCACCTCGCCGGAGGGACAGGCGGACAGGGCGACCAGTCCCTCGCGGTATTTTTCTAATATTTCCTTGTCGACGCGAGGCTTGTAGTAATAGCCGTCGATATTGGCCTGGGAGACGAGCTGTAGGAGGTTGCGGTAGCCGGTGAGATTTTTGGCCAGGAGTACCAGGTGGCGATGGTTCTTGTCCGCCGCGGTCTTGGCGGTGCGGTCGCCGGGGGCGACATAAACCTCACAGCCGATGATGGGCTTGATGCCCTGGGCGTTGCACTCCCGGTAAAACTTGAGAACGCCGTGCATGGCGCCGTGGTCGGTGATGGCCAGGGCGGTCATGCCCAGTTCCTTGGCGCGGGCGACCAGCACCGGAATGCGGCACATGCCGTCCAGCAGGCTGAATTCAGTATGAACGTGAAGATGAGTGAACATGCGGTAATCCGGGGGTTATTATACCATCCGGGGCGCCGCGGCGTCCCGCCCCCGCTTGAGGCGGGAAATCCGAATATCTAATTTCGAAATCCGAAAACAAGTGCGAATATCCAAATAATTAAGGTTCAAAACGGGTAACGGTTATGATTGGACGCACCGGCGTCAGTGCGATGCAGCATCGAGCTCCTTCGCTTCGCTCAAGGATGACAGACCCGGTGGATAAAGACACGAGAGGGAGCACTTCACCGTCACCTTCAATTCCAGTGTGTTTCGGGCAGGAGGACCGGTGAGGCCGACAGACCCGTAGGTCATGATGATGGTAGTCTCGCCTTCAGCGATTGCTTTGAACACCCACTTTTCCATGCCCGGTCCGCCGGTGGAAATCGGTGAACTTCCCGAATATTCTTTGGGGCCCTGCTGTTTAACTATTTTGAAATCATCGATGCGAGCCGACCAGGACATTCCAGCTGAGGGAAACGAGTATAATTTCACATTGAATTTGTCACCCTGAGAGACGGTGACCTCACGTAAGATAAACCCGTTGCTGGTCTCGTAGGCTTGATCCATAACGGTTTGATTGATGATGATGGTGGCCGCCGGCAGCGACGAAATGATTATCACGGCGGCAACCACCAACCCACCGGCCACCACCGCCAGCCCGAGGCGCCGTTTTTCGTTGTGGATCATAACAGGTTAAGCTCCCTGTCGTTTTTCAGGTATTGTTCCTTGAAAAGCATAGCACTTCAACATGAACAGAAGATCAACGGATTGGCGAAATTTTAACCGGGAGCCTGAAGCCAAATCCGTCCGCCTCTGAGTACGCAATATATACCGGTAAGAATTACCAGCCCGCCGATGACTTCAGCAAAGCTGGGCCATTCGCCGAGGATGATGATACCGAGGAGGGTTGCCCCGACCGGTTCGCCCAGAATAGCCACGGAAACAAGGGTGACCGGCATGACCCTAGCCGCCATGTTGAAACTGGAGTGACCGAGTAATTGGGGAATGACCGCCAGCAGGAGCAGCATCAGGTAGGTAGTCTCCGTATAGCCGGTGAAGCTTAATCCGGCTATAACGGCGAAGGTGACTAAGATGATAGCGGCAACTCCGTAAACGGAAGACAGGTAGCTGACGGCGTCTATCCGATCTTTAAGAGCCCGGGCGACCATAAGGTAAGAGGAGGCTAGCAAGCCGGCGACGAGGGCCATGGCATTACCGAGAAATACTTCCGAGCCGAACGAGAATTCCCCCTGGCCGATGATGACTACGCCGGCCAGGGCGATGACGATACCGGCGATCGACAGCCGGTTCAATCTTTCTTTCCACAGGAAGTAGGAAGCCACAGCCACGAACACCGGATGAGCGGTGACGAGGATGACCGAACTGGCAATCGATGTATATTGCAAAGAAGTGATCCAAAGAACGAAATGGGCGGCCAGGAAGATTCCCGCCAGGATGATGAGCAGAGATTCTCGCCGGGGAAGCGATCTCACTGAGGTGATCATCCGCCGGTGGGTGAAGGGCAAAATCAGGAGTGAGGCGATACCGAGACGGTAGGCGGCGATGATAAGGGGTGGAGCATCGGCAAGCCTGATGAAGATGGCGGCAAACGAGACTGCAATGATGCCCAGGAGCAACAGGAGGCGTGGTGTCAGACTCAAGCGCAAGTTCCTCAAAGTACCCTGGGGTTATGATAGCACTTGAGTTGTGGGCACGCGAGGAATTGAACAAGTGTGGCGGGAGTGTGCCGAGATATTAAAATGGGGAGGGCGACTGCTGGTTGCTCCTAGGTTGGATGGTGACATGTACCCCCAAAACTGTTAAAGTAATCCCCTAATCATATGTCTGAAACAATAAAAGCAACTGAAAACACGATCGCAGGTCACCGCAATCGATTGCGGGAGAGATTCCGGAAAATGGGTCTGTCCAGTCTGGCCGACTATGAAGCGGTTGAACTATTGCTCACGCTCGGCACGCCGCGGCGCGACTGCAAACCCGCGGCCAAGGCGGCGATCAAGAAGTTCAAGACGCTCAGGGGGGTGCTGGAAGCCTCGGCGGATGACCTCCAGGAAGTTGACGGCATCGGTCCGGCCAATTCGGTCGCCATACGCTTGATCGCCGAGGCGGCTCAGGAATTGTTGAGAACGAAGGCCGTCGAACAGAAGTGGCCGGAAAACTGCGCCACCCCGCAGCAGGTCTATGATTACCTGTATTCGTCGATGTGTGGGCTGAAAAAAGAAGTCTTCAAAGTCATCTACCTGAACAACCAGAACCGGGTCGTTGAGATCGTTGAGATCGAAGATCACTCACGGGGTACCGTCAATGCTTCAGTGGTGTGGGTCAGGGAAGTCGTTGAAGGCGCATTGCGTCACGGCGCCGCTGCCATGATCTTCGTCCATAATCATCCTTCCGGTGTACCGGCGCCCAGCCAGCAGGACAGGGATATCACCCGGGATCTGGTCTTTGCGGCGGCGACGATGAATATCCGGACACTCGACCACATCATCATCGGTGATAACTGTTATCACAGTCTGGCGTCGGAAGGATTGATGGACAGGTATGCGGCGGAGTTCCGGGGGGTGAGGGGGAAGGGGTAGTATCCCTTTCGATCCTGCTTCCTCGGTTTGTCTGTTGGCGCGATTCTTTTCCGCTCTTCTCCATCTCCAATAGTTTCTTTTTGGCGCTGACGCCTCCTGTGAACCCCCCCAAACCGCCATCGGCAGCGACCACTCGGTGGCAGGGGATGAGGATGGGCAGGGGGTTGGCTCCCAACGCCTGGCCGACGGCGCGGGCGGCGCCGGGTTTGCCGATATCTTTGGCCAATTCACCATAGCTCTTAGTCTCTCCAAACGGGATTCGACAGGCAGCTTCGTAAACATCCTGCTGAAATTCGGTGGTGCCGGTAAGATCAAGTCCTTCTTTGAAGACCACCGGTTCACCCAGGAAGAAGTGTTTCAACCGGTCGGCGAGGCCGGCTCCGCCGGCGCCAGTGGTCAGGTCACGTTGTTCGATGCCAAATTCGGCTAGAACATCTTCATGTTTTTTTATGGGTAGGGTGACGCGTTTGACACCTTTGCCGGTGACTTCAATGCCGACCCACCCGGCGGCCGATTCCACAATGTCGTATTTTGGTTTGTTCCCGGTCTCAGGATCGGACCTTTTTCGTTTCATAATGCCCCCGACATAATTTTGGATTTCTAAAACAGTGCGTTACGATTTTTCCGTCGTAAGCCGTAAATTTGAAGCGCGAACTGATGCATGTGTAATCTCGAACGTGACAAGTTCGAGGTGCTTTACACCGCCTCTATTTCTATCAATTTGAATCCACCCAATTCCTGCCGGTGCAACAGGCTCACCCCGCCCTTGGAGCTCCGGAAAAGGAGGAAATCGTCTTTAGTCTCACTAAGGTTGGCGATTGCATCGGGCAGGCTCATTGGTTTGGGTGTGAAATGTTCGACCTCGATACTGACCTCGCTTTCCTCTGAGATAATCGGCGGCAATGGTTCGGTTTCGGTATAGGTGGCCGCTCCGAAGCGCTGGCTCTCGCGGTCGAAGTCGGTGTTCTTGGTTTTGAAGTCGTGCACTTGGCGGTCGAGAACGCCTTCCAGTTGGTCGATAGCGGTAATCAGGCTGGCGGCGCGGCATTCGGCGGTCATGACCGGCCCCAGTACTTCCAGAATGCCTCGAACCACGAAGCGGTCCTTGGCTGCTTTAGTGGCTTCTTCAATGAGCTCGAGCCGTAGTTCCCGGGCCTGGGGCAGATGGCGGCCAACTTTGTCGAATTTCCGCACGATCTGGGCACGGGTTTTCTCGTCTAGGGTGAGATTCTTGGTGGTGATGATGATTTCCACGGATGCCTCCTCGAACCTTAATTAAATTTCTCTGGCCAGCGTCAGCGCCCTGACTTCACTTACTCCGGCGGTGGCAAGCGCCCGGGCACAGGCGGACAAGGTGGCGCCGGAGGTGGCTACGTCATCGATGAGGATGACGCGGCGGCCTTTTAATTTATTATAGCACCGGAAAGCATCAACTACCGCAAGGCGTCGCTGATCCACGGAGGCGCTGTCGGCCTGGGGCGGGGTCGGCCTGACTTTCTGTATCGCATCGAGGAATACCGGCAACCCGGTGAGGCGGTGCATCACGATGGCCAGAAGTTCGGACTGATTGTAACCGCGTTCCCGCAGGCGAGATTTGTGCAGGGGCACCGGCACGAGAGCATCGCCGGGCAGGTCGTTGGTTTTCAGGTAATCGACTAGATAGCCGCCGAGGGGGGTGGCGAGGTCGCGCAGGTTCTGGTATTTGAGCTGATGGACTGCTTTCTTGATGACGCCCTCGAAGCGGAAGACGGAATGCAGGGCCAGCAGTTCCGAGGCTAGATCGTCGCAGTCCGGATGGTGATCCAGGCTCTTGCCGCAATCTGGGCAATAGGGCGGCGACTGGAATGGCAGGGCGGCGCGACAGCGCTGACAAAAATAGGCGCCTTCTCGTCCGCAACTCAGGCAGTAGCGGGGGAAAAAGAAATCCAGGACTTTCTCACGGTTGTCCAGAAGGCGGCCGAACATGGGAGAACCGGCCCGGTCTAATAGTTGACCGGGTTGCGCTGCCGCATGTTGTTGACGCCGCTGCCGATAGGCTCATTGATATAGACGTCACCGTTGCGGATCTTCAGGTTGTAGCCGCATTCCGGATTGGTGCACACCCAAGCCTTGTAGTGAATTGCGGCGCCCTGGTTACCGAAATCCGACAATGGTACCAGATCACCTTCTTTGCATTTCTGACACTTGGGAAAGGTTGAACTATCCACAGAAAACTACCTCCCAACCAGTTTTACCCGTATGTTACTTTGGGAAAGAAGTATATCTCAAGTTCAAGCGCTTAGCAAGGATTTGTTAAACTTGGTGAGAAAGAAGAGACATGATTATCTTGATAGTATTGTGTTGGGACCGAGAACGCAGCAAGAAAGCCCCTTCCTATGAGGGAGGGGCTTTCTTTAATAAACTGATTCGAAAATTAGACGAAAGGTTTCAAGGCTTCTATGGTGATATTGGCACTTGTGTTGAAATCAAGAAGAGGACGAATTTCCAGATTGCTGAATGGTCTCAGTGGGAAATTCAGGAGCAACCGCATCAGTTCTTCATGGTCTTTGGCATCCAGGACGAACATACCGCCGCCGTCTGGGAAACTATAAGCGGCATCAAGTTTTCCATCTGCCTTGCTCTTTTCCACCCATTCTTTAGCGCATTCCAGAAAATTGATCTGGTCTTTGTGTGAAGCTGCTGGGGTCACTTGATCTCCGGATACCAGGTACTTCATGATGATCTCCTTTTCTTTATTACCTCTGACTTCTGTCGGCCGTCAAACAGTGAATTTCGCACAGTTTCAAGGCGCGCCCAAAGTCAGATGGTTTTTATATACTCTACCATTTAGCTAACGGAAGTCAAAATAAAAAAAGGATTAAAATTAGATTCTGACTGTAATTTCCAACCTGTAATCCGCCACTCGTATCGTTTGCTCTGTTTGAGGATATGGAGAGATATTAAATTCCAGCACGTATTTTTCATATAATTGAGATGCCGGATCGCCAGTAAGTCCGGATTGGGTTAGTGTTAAAGTTTCCTTTCTGCCATCGAGTTCTATGGTTACCAGAACTTGAACCTGTCCTGCCCAAATGCAGGTCACGCTTTCCGGGCAACGGCTATCATTGAGTACTTTATCGAAAGTGATGGTCATATCCTCAGATTCGATCACCGCCGACTTTCCTGGACTTAGGGTGAACTTTTGATTGAGAGAATAGACCGGGATATCTGTACTGCAACCGGTCAATATTGTGATCGACAACAATAGACATGCCACAACCGCCAATGCTACACTTTTCAATTTACCCTCCTAATTATTCTCGAAAATCCTCTATGTTTTAGGCAAATTCTTCGATTATTCCCTACACTTAGTATAACTCTCATAATCTCAAGTAGTTAGTCTCGTTTGAAGCGCAACAACCGGGCGTTGACGGCCACAATGACGGTTGAGAGAGACATCAACGCCGCGCCGACTGCCGGGACTAAAAGAATTCCGAAACTGTAAAAGACTCCGGATGCTGCTGGAATGGCGAGGGCGTTGTACCCTGTCGCCCAGCCGAGGTTCTGCTGCATCTTGCGATAGGTGGCTTGCGACAGTTCGAAAATGGAGAGTACATCACCCGGGTCGGAACGGACCAGGATGATGTCAGCGGTGGCCTGGGCGATCTCGGTGCCGGCGCCCACGGCGATGCCCAGGTCGGCCTGGGCCAGGGCGGGGGCATCGTTGACGCCGTCGCCGGTCATGGCTACCGACAGACCACGGCCTTGAAGTTCTTTTATCCTGGATGCTTTTTCCTCCGGCAGCACACCGGCGAAGTACTCATCCAGTCCCAGCTCCGAAGCCACCCAGCGGGCCACTTCCTCCCGGTCGCCGGTCATCATCACCACCCGTTTGCCCATCTTTTTCAAGGCCTCGACGGTCTGGCGGGACTCCGGCCGGATGATGTCGGCCAGTGCCACCGCGCCGGCGACGGCGCCGTCGATGACGATGAAGACGACGGTCTTGCCCTGCTTGAAGAGTGCATCGACTTTCGGGCGGTCGTAGGCCAGTTTGAGTTCCTCGACGTGGCCGGGGCTGGCGACTATGACTTCCCGGCCTTGGACCTTGCCCCGGGCCCCGCGGCCCGAGAGCGATTTGAAATCCGCAACCTCGTAAGCCTCCGGCGTCGCTTCGATGATACCGCGAGCGATAGGGTGCGCAGAGTGCGACTCCACTGCTGCGGCGTGTTTCAGTAGTTCGTCGCGGTCGAAGCGCTCATTGAGAGGAACGACATCGGTCACGCCGAATTTACCCAGCGTCAGCGTGCCGGTCTTGTCGAAAACGATGGCGTCGATAGCGCGGGCGCGTTCGAAGGCATTACGGTCGCGGATCAGCAGTCCGTTACGCGCCGAGATACCCGTGGATACGGCCACGACCAGCGGCACCGCCAGTCCTAGGGCGTGGGGACAAGCAATGACCATGACGGTGACCATCCGCTCCACGGCGAAGACGACCGGTTCGTCGCTAAAGGATAACCAGGCGATCAGGGTAAGCGCGCCGGCGGATATAGCGATGAAAGTCAGCCAGCGCGCCGCGCGATCGGCGAGATCCTGGGCCCGGCTTTTGGCGCCCTGGGCTACCGCAACCAGGCGCGCCATTTGGGCAAGGTACGACTCCGTGCCGGTGCGATTCACCGTAACCGTCAGCGAACCTTCACCGTTGACCGCTCCGCCGATGACCCGGCCTCCGGCTTTCTTCTCCACCGGCATGGATTCTCCGGTGAGCATCGATTCATCGACGGCACTTTCGCCGGAAATGACATCTCCATCAACCGGGATCTTTTCGCCGGGTTTAATCAGCACCGTATCGCCTTTGACCAAAGAGCCGATAGGCACATCCTCGGCTTTGCCTCCGGCCGATAATTGATGAGCGACAGCCGGCAGCAGCCTCGCCAGTTTTTCCAGCGCTTCCGAGGCGCTCATGATGGAGCGCATTTCTATCCAGTGGCCCAGTAGCATGACATCGACCAGGGTGGCCAACTCCCAGTAGAAGACCTCCCCCTCAAGGCCGAAGGTCACAGCGCTGGAATAGAAGAAAGCGACGGAGATGGCCAGGGCGATGAGGGTCATCATGCCTGGATTGCGTTCCCCAAGCTCCCGCTTCAGACCTGAGAGGAACGGCCAGCCGCCATAGACGTAGACGAAGGCGGACAGCGCCCACAGGACATAGGCGTCGCCGGTGAAAACGAGTTCGAAGCCGAGGAAGTCCTGGATGAGGGGCGACAGAGCCATTATGGGAACGGTGACCGCCAGCGAAACCCAGAAGCGCCGCGCGAAGTCGGCCACGGAGTGCCCGGCGTGGCGGCCGCCGGTTTGTTTATGACTGCCATGCCCGCCGGCGGGCGGCTGGGATCCGTGATGAACGTGTTCGTCGGCCATGCTGCTCCTCACGTACCTGGACTTTCAAATCTTATTCTAGTCCGGTAGGAGAGCAAGTTGGTAATTTCAGTTCCCTTACAAAAAAGAGACCTTCATATGAAGGTCTCTTTTAGAAAACGAAGGATCTGTCCCGGAACGAAAGGACGTTATGCTTTAGCGGGTATTTCCTAAGGGCGTCACCGGGCGACTAGCTATACTTTCTAGTGGCAGCTGCCGCAGGAAGAAGAAGAGCAGCTTGTGCAGCCACCCCCGCCGCCGATGCTCTGACCACCGGAACCCTTGGCCATAAAAGTGGAAGCTATGCGCTTCGCCTGGCCTTTACAAGTCGGGCATTCCGCTGGATCCATCGATTGGCTCATCGGACGCAGCAGATCGAATTTTTTACGGCAATCCATACAACGATATTCATAGATAGGCATAATTCGTTAGTCTCCTATATTTATTATTGTAACCCCAAAACGCCGGAACGTCAATTTCCCCGTGTCTGGCTGTGGGTCATAAACTTAACCCGGATAACAAAAAGCCATAGGTGTGAATGTTGATAATCTATCAGCAAGTTGCCACAGAGGGTGCGTATCTGGTATATTTACGCGGATTTTTTACGGCGTAACAATGATTGAACTGGGCACAGATTCTATTTAATTCCGCGGTTACCGGGAGCCTGTACCTCATCTCAGCAGTAGCGCTGACGCTGGTGTATGGTCTGGCCCGCTTTCCCAATTTCGCCCACGCCGAGATCATGGCGCTCGGCGGTTTCATCGGCTACTTTGTTGCCGAGCAACTGGGCGCCCCGCTGCCCCTGGCTTTCGTCTTCGCCTTCGCCGTATCCGGTCTGATCGGTTATCTCAGCTACCGGGGTATCTTCAAACCCCTGGCAGACCGCGGCGCCAGCCTGATCCACCTGATGGTGGCCTCGATGGCCCTGGGTTTTATCCTGCGTCATTCCATCGGCGAGATCTGGGGGTTTTCCCCGCTGACCTTCAACATAGTCTGGCCGGCTTACGATGTCGGTCCGCTCAGGATTAGTCTGAACTGGCTTATCCTTATCTTCACCGCCGTGGTCGTCGGCGTGGGTCTCCATTTAGTATTGACCAAGACCAAGATCGGTAAGGCCATCCGCGCCACCGCCTCCAATCCCAAGCTGGCGCTTTCCGCCGGTATCAACACCACCCGCGTCCTGGTCATCACCTGGTTCGTGTCCGCCGGGTTGGCCGGCATCGCCGGACTGTTCCGTGGTGTGGAAACCCGGCTTTCACCCTACTTGGGCTGGGATATCCTGCTGCCGACCTTCGCTGTGGCAGTACTGGGCGGCATCGGCAGTTTCTACGGCGCCATCGTCGCCGCCATTATCATCGGCCTGGCTGAGAATATTGGTGTCGTGCTGTTGTCCCAGGCGGGCTTGTCTACCGAATACCGCATGGCCATTCCGTTTGTCATTCTGATCGTGGTGCTCATTTTCCGTCCGCAGGGCTTGGCGAAGGCGTTCAAGGGTAACTGATGGATCCGATACTCATATACGGCATAAACGCGCTGGTCTATATCGGCATTTTTGCCATCGTGGCCCTGTCGCTCAACGCCGAGTACGGCTATACCGGCCTGGCCAACTTCGGCAAAGTGGCCTTCTTCATGATCGGCGCCTACAGCTACGCTCTCCTGGTTCAAGCCGGGGTGCCCTGGCCGGTAGCCCTTGCGCTGGCCACCCTTATCTCCTCCATCTTCGGACTGCTGGTGTCGCTGCCGGCCATCCGCTTGCGTGAGGACTATTTAGCTATCGTGACGCTCACCTTCGGTGAGATACTGCGTATTTTCATCAAATCCGAGGATTGGCTGGCCAATGGCGTATGGGGCATCAGCATCCCGCCGGTTTTTGCCGCCGGTAACTTCACCGCCGGGCTGTGGATGAACCTGGCGCTGGTATTCGGCCTGCTGGCCGTCTGCTTCGTGTTCATGACGCTCCTAGCCAATTCTCCTTTCGGCCGCATCATGCGCGCTCTCCGGGAAGATCAGATCGCCGCCGACGCCATCGGCAAGAACCGCATCACCTATAAGAGCCAGATCTTCATGATCGGCTCGGCCATGGCCGGTCTCGGTGGCGCCCTCTTCGCCAACTTTGTCGGTTATATCGCCCCGGAGTCCTTCCTGCCCATCATCACCTTCACTATCTGGATGATGGTTATTCTGGGCGGTCCGGCCAGCAACATCGGCGTCATCGTCGGTGCGGCGGCGGTGCAGCTCTTCGAGCGGGGCACCATCATCCTCAAGGACTACGTCACGCTGCCTATCGACCCCACCAATCTGCAAAATATCCTCTTCGGGGTGATCATCATCACCATCCTGATGGTCCGCCCCAGCGGCCTGTTCAAGGAAAGCAAGATCAATACTCTGGGAACCAGGAGGGCCATGCGATGGCTGAACCCCTCCTCAAAGTAGAAGGCCTGGTCAAGAACTACGGCGGATTATGTGCCGTGGCCGGGGTCGACCTGGAGGTCGGGCGCGGCAAGTTCGTCGGTTTAGTCGGACCCAATGGCTGTGGCAAGACGACGCTGCTTTCTTCGATTTACGGTCTGCGTCCTTCCGACGGCGGCCGCGTCACCTTCGCCGGCCGGCATATCGAAAAAATGGCGCCGCATCAGATCTTCGACCTGGGTATGAGCAACGCCTTTCAGTTCCCGCGCCTCTTCCCCACCATGACCGTGCTGGACAACATGATCATCGCCGCCCGTAACCAGCCGGGTGACAAGCTATTCAACTCACTTTTCCGCCGCGGCAAATGGCACCGGGATGAGGAACGCCTGGCCATCCGCGCCATGGAACTGCTGGAACTCCTGAACATCAGTCACCTTACTTTTTCCAAGGCCGGCGAGATGTCCGGCGGCCAGCAGAAACTGCTGGAGATCGGCCGCTCCCTGATGGCGGAACCAGACCTGCTGCTTCTCGACGAACCGGCGGCGGGTGTCAATCCGGTGCTGGGCAAGCAGATCTTCCAGGAACTGGACAAGCTCAAGCGCGAAAAAGGCATGAGCTTTTTCATCATCGAGCACCGGCTGGAACTCCTGATGGCTTACACCGATTGGGTCTATGTCATGGACAGGGGTAAGATCGCGTTGCAAGGTGAGCCTAAGCAGGTGGTCAACGATCCCATTTTCTTTGATGTTTATATCGGCAGCCGGGGAGGGCAGGAATGAGCGATATCCTGACGGCCACCGGCATCAAGGCCGGCTACGGCGATGTGCACATCGTCAATGATGTGTCTTTGCACCTCGAATACGGCGGCAGCGTGGCTATCGTCGGGCCTAATGGCTCTGGTAAATCGACCCTGCTGAAAAGCCTGCTCGGGTTTGCCCGGCTTTTTGACGGCAAGGTCGTTTTCGACGGCCGGGATATCACTGGCATGACGTCCGACAAGACCGTGGCCATGGGCCTGGGCTACGTCTCCCAGACGGATAATGTCTTCGCCAATCTGACCATCCAGGAGAACCTGGAGATGGGCGCCTACGTCCGCCATGATGCCGCTGGGGTCAAACAGGACATCGAGCGCATGTACCAGATGTTCCCGGAGCTGGAGCGGCGGAAGAAGTTTTACGCCGGCAGCCTTTCCGGCGGTGAGCGGCAGATGCTGGCTATCGCCCGCGCGATGATGGCCAACCCGCGCGCTCTGCTTCTCGATGAACCGCTGGCCTCGCTGTCCCACAAGGCGGTGGAAACCATTGTGGAAAAACTGCGCATCATCAATGAGTCCGGCACCGCCCTCATGATCATCGAGCAGAATACCCGCCGCATCCTGGCCTTCGCCCGCCGCGCCTATGTGCTGGTGACCGGGCGCCTGGCACTGGAAGGCGATGCGGCCACCATCCTCGAGAACGAAGACGCCCGCAGGCGTTATCTCGGTCTCGGCGCAGACTAGCGCCCCCGGCCCTTCCCGCGATACAATGACCGGTGAAGGCTCCGGGAGGTAAACCGATGTATTACGTCAGTGTTGAAAGCCATTTCGACGCCGCTCATTTCCTCCGCGGCTATGCTGGCAAGTGTGAAAACCTGCACGGGCATCGCTATAAGGTAGCGGTCAAGCTTTCAGCGACCGATCTCAACGAGGTCGGGCTGGCTTACGATTTCACCGATCTGAAAGCTGTATTGAAACCACTGCTGGCCTGCTACGACCATACCCTCCTGAACGACGTGCCGCCGTTCGATAAGATCAACCCCTCGGCGGAGAATATCGCCAGAACAATTTACGAAGAACTCAAGCCAAACATCGAGGGCGCAACGCTTGATTCGGTGACCGTCTGGGAATCGCCGGAAAGCTTTGCCGAATACCGGCCTGGTTAATCGGCGAGTTTAAATAACGGGTAGGCCGCATCCCCGGCGGAGTATTTGTCCCCCCCGAAAACCGCGTGTGCGGTGGTCACGTTTTTACCGATGACGCTCATATCCAGCTTGTCCGGACAGGCGGTATCGATGCGCCCGATGAGGTGCGGTCCTTCTTCCAGGGCCACCAGCGCCAGAGCATACGGCAGTTCCTGATCGCGGCCTTCCGCCGCCACGAAGAGGGTGGTGAAACTGGCGATCTTGCCCCGGCCGGAAAGCTCGACAGGCTCAAGATCGGTGGATCCGCAATGAGCGCAGGCGCCCCGCGGCGGGCACAAAGTCTCCTGGCAGCGGCCGCATTTCAGGCCCATCAACCGGTTTTCCCGCAGCGCCGCGTCGTACTCTTTGAAAGACAGCTTTATCGTCATCACCAGCCTCGCTTCAAAATCAGGCTAACCATGGTACCGCCGTCGCCGCCCAGGGTATCGGTCATGCCGATGGCGGCGTCCGGCACCTGCCGTTCCGCTTCCACCTCACCCCGGAGCTGGCGGACGATCTCATAGACCTGCGCCGCGCCGGTGGCGCCGATGGGGTGGCCCTTGCTTTTAAGGCCGCCGGATGGGTTGATAGCCACTTTGCCGCCGATATCTGCCTCGCCGCGGAGCCAGGCCTCGCCGGCGGTGCCGGGGTCGAAGAAGCCGAGGCCTTCGGCGGCGATGATGCTGGCGATGGAGAAGCAGTCGTGCAGTTCACAAACGTCGATGTCCGCAGGGGTCAGACCGGCCATGTCATAAGCCTGTTTAGCCGACAGTTCCCGGGCTTTAAGGCGAGGCAGATAACCCCCCTGTGATGCCAGCGGGCCGGAGGAAGCCTGCCCGACGCCGGCGAAATAGACCGGTTTTGATGACAGCACCTGTGCCTTGTCCTCAGCGGCGATGACCAGGGCGGCGGCGCCGTCGGAGAAGGGGCAACAGTCGTGCAGTTGGATCGGTGAGGCCACGGTGAAGCTCTTCAGGACATCGGCAGTAGTGACAGACTTGCGCAGATGGGCTTTGGGATTATGCAGGCCGCGCTGGTAGGACTGGACCGAAACCTGGGCCATCTGCTCTTTCAACTTCTCGATAGGCAACCCGTAGCGGGCGGCGTAGCGGTGGGCGAGGAGGGCAAAAACGCCGGGGAAAGTCATTCCTGCCGGGAACTCGTAGCGGGAATCCGAGAACATGGCGAAGGTGCGGGTGGCTAGGGGAGTGCCCAGCGAGGCGGCGCGCTCGACGCCGCCGGCGATGACGATGTCGTACACCCCGTTAGCGACCAGCAGGAAGGCGTCGCGGATGGCCATCGAAGCCGAGGCGCAGGCGCCGTCGTAGCGGTTGGCCGGCACGTTCATGGTGCCGATGTAGTCGGCGATGAAGGCGGGCGCCATGCCCTGGCCCTCGGCGAAGTCACCCAGGGCGTTGCCGATAAAAAGGGCTTTGACGTCCCGCGCCTCGATATGGGCGTCGGCCATGGCTTCGGAGGCGGCTTCGGCAAAAAGTTCGGTCAGGCTCAGACTCTGGGCGCCGGAAAACTTCGTCTGACCGGCGCCGATCACGGCTACTTTACGCATCGCTCTAAATCCTAATACCTAATATCTAATGTCTAAACAATTTCTAAAATTCAAAATTCCAAGGCTCAAAACCGGGCGATGATTTATTTAACTCAAGGCCTTAGCGCCGTTGTTCTCCGGGCGGGTTATCCAGGTTTTCCGGTCGCGGATATCGCGGTCGAAGAGCAGCCGGTTGGTCAGCAGTTCTACCGATGACAGTCCCGCGGCCAGTTCAGAGCGCCGGCCGATGAGCCGCCGCCCCAGGGTGATGAGGGTTATGGCGGCCATTCCGGCGCTCACCAGTCCCGGCTCGGCGATGTTGAAGAAATCGGCCAGATAATAGGCCAGTAATGGCAGAGATAACAGGGCGATGAAAACAGTCAGCGATAGTTTCTTGAAAGGCATGCCGGATAAAGCCACGGACATGACCACCAATCCCAACAGCGGCGAGACACCCAGGATCATGCCCAGGCTAGTAAGGTTACCCCGTCCGCCCCGAAAACTCAGGAAAACCGGCCAGATCTGGCCGATGATGGCGGCGAGGCCGACGATCAGTTGTTGCGCCATCTCCAACCCGGCCCAGCGTGCCAGCCAAACCGCCAGCAAACCCTTGCCCAGGTCGAAGATTATGACCGGCACTGCCCAGCGTTTCGACGTGGCCTGTATCACATTGGAGGAACCGACGTTCCCGGAACCGAACTTGCGGAGATCGACGCCCCGGGTCCAGCGGGCGATGATATAGGCTAAGGGGATGCTGCCGATCAGGTAGGCGACTATCGCCAGGACGACAAACATATTCACTCCAAATAGTAGTAATCTAGGTCTTCGCACCGGGCAGCCGGGCTAGCAAGCCCTCGACCGCGGAGAGAGGTACGTGCTGACCGCCGATCATTGTTTCGGTGGCGGGATCCAGGCCGTGATAGTCGGTGCCGCCGGTGGCTACCAGGCCGTATTTTTCAGCCCAGCGTTTCAGCCGTTCTATCTCATATTCACGGTAGCTGGCGTAATAAACCTCGATGCCGGTCAGCCCCGCAGCCGCCAGTTCTTTGATCATTTCTTCGGCGTTGGGCAGCGTCAGCGGATGAGCCATCACCGCCAGTCCCCCGGCCGCCTTGATGAGGGCGACGGCGCCGGCGGGATCGAGCTTGATGCGTTCGGCGTAGGCCGGTCCGTCGCGGCTGATGTACTTCTCGAAGGCTTCGCCGATATAGGAGATGTAGCCCTTTTCCACCATCGCCTGGGCGATGTGCGGGCGGCCGATGACGGCGTCGCCGGCGATCTCCTTGATCCGGGACCACTCCAGTGGCATGCCCAGCTCAGCCAGTTTCTCCACCATGGCCAGGCCGCGTTCTTCCCGTGAATCCCGCATGCCCGCCAGTTGCCGTTTGAGCGTCGCGTCCTGCCAGTTGATGAAATAGCCCAGGATATGGACGTCGCCCGCGGCGATATCGGTGGATATCTCCACACCGGGGATGACCGTCAGGCAGGGATGCTTCTCACCCTCGGCCAGCGCCTCGGCGATACCGTCCACCGAATCGTGGTCGGTCAGAGCCATATATCGGAGTTTCCGCGCCGCGGCCTTACGGACCACCTCGGCCGGAGGGAAAACACCGTCGGAGGCGGTGGAGTGCAGGTGCAGATCTACCAGGCTGTTCACGCCAAAGCCGCCGTTTCGCGGTCGACGCGTTCGATGCCGATAGCCCGGCCGCCGGCGTCGGTGGTTATGAGCACGGAGTTGAAAGTGACTCGCCCCTTGCCCACCGCCAGGCGGTTGGGGATGCCAGTCAGGAAGCGCTTCAAGACGTCGTCCTTGTTGTCGCCGATGATGGATTCCCATGGCCCCACCATGCCGATATCCGAGACACTGGCGGTGCCGCCGGGCAGGACCCGGGCGTCCACCGTGCCGACGTGGGTGTGGGTGCCGACCACGCCGGTGACCCGGCCGTCCAGGTACCAGCCCATGGCCTGCTTCTCCGAGGTAGCCTCGGCGTGAAAATCGACGATGATATGCTTGGGGGGTGTTTTGAGTTCATCCAGCAGGCGGTCCATTGCGCGGAAGGGGCAGTCCACCAGGTTGTTGATGAAGGTGCGGCCCATGAGGCTGACCACCAGCACGCCCTTGACCGAGGTGTAGCCCTTACCCGGCACGTCCGGAGGAAAGTTCAGCGGCCGCACCACCGGCGCGTCGCCTTCCAGCATCGGCAGAATCTCCATCTGCGACCAGATGTGGTTGCCGGAAGTGATGGCGTCGACGCCGTAGGAAAAGAGTTCCTCGGCAACATCCGGGGTCAGGCCGATGCCGCCGGCGGAGTTCTCGCCGTTGGCGATAACCACATCCACGCCCAACCCCAGTTTCAGGGCGGGCAGAATCTCCATGACGGCGCGCCGTCCCGGTTTGCCGATGATATCGCCGATGCAAAGTATCTTCATAAGCTCCTATTATGCCATTCATTGGGCAATCGTTCAATGGGGCAGGATCATCGATGAGTGTTCAGCTATGATTGTGGCGACATTGGCCGCGGTCTAGAAAATGAAAATTCATAAAACAATTCCGTCGCTCAGCTTTAGGCTAATCGTGGGTTTCGATAATTGAGTCGAATCCGGTTCCGGGGAAAGCCGCGCCGCCCGCACCGACGCGTCCAGGGCGGACCCGGTCAGACATGACGGCAGATCA
>NZ_JBDLLU010000011.1 GCF_039749495.1 Dehalogenimonas sp. THU2
AATTCCAAAAGTGTCATCCTGTCTTTGGCCATTGTCGTGGTTACCTCCTGAAAGTCTTTGTTGTTATTTGCTTTCAAGAAACCACACAATGGCCTGCTTTTTCAACTCCAGGAATTTACACCACGTACGGGGATTCTACTGATGCCTTCGGTCAGCATTATGCCACTTCGGGGCGTTTCAACGATGAGGCCAACCCGTCGATACTTGATTGGGAATCGGTCAAGTACTACGCCAATATTCTCAACCCTTTTGGAGTCATGGTCGGGCGCAAGATCGACGAACTGCTGGCGCTGGATCTGCCGGTCAAGATGATCGCCCCCAGCCACGGCGTCATCTGGCGCAAGGATCCGATGCAGATCGTCAACCGATACCGAGAATGGGCTGAACAAAAGCCTCAGAATATGGCGGTGATCGTTTACGATACGATGTGGCAAGCCACCCGTCAGATGGCAGAGGCTGTCGGCGAGGGGCTTGGGGCAGCCGGTGTCCCGTACAAGATTTATAACGCGTCCACCGCCGACCGAAACAATGTCATCACCGAAATTTTTCTTTCCAAAGCGGTAATTCTAGGCTCGCCGACGTTCAACCAGGGCATATTGCCCACACTGGCGCCGATGCTGACCGAATTGAAAGGACTGAAGTTCAAAAACAAGATCGGGGCGGCTTTCAGCAGTTACGGCTGGAGCGGTGAAGGTCTCGGCATCCTGGAGGAAACCCTCAATGCCGCCGGGATACCGGTCGCGGCGTTAGGTGTCCAAATTAAATGGCAGCCCGGATCTGAAGACCTGGAGGCATGCCGCGATCTGGGCCGGGCAGTGGCGAAGGCGTGTTTGTCAGGTGAATAGAGAATCTAGATTGTGTTGTAATGTGGACGAAAAACGGGTATAAAGTAACAACCGACTAACGCCTGACGAGTACCAGATGCTGAAAATCGACGAAACCCTGCTCCTGATCATCGACGTCCAGGAAAAGCTGTTCCGCGTGATACCGGAAAAAGAGACGCTGTCCGGGAATTTGCAAAAACTCATACGGGGTTGCGGGCTGTTGAGCGTCCCCGCCATAATTACCGAACAGAACCCGGCTGGCCTGGGCCCCACCATCGCAGAAGTCACGACACTGTTGCCCGATTCGACTAAGCTATCAAAATTCTGTTTCAATTGCTGCGCCGAGGTAACTTTCATGGAAGAATTGGCAGCGACAGGACGACACCAGGTACTAGTCTGCGGCATCGAAAGCCACATCTGTGTTTATCAAACGACACTCGATCTGTTGGCTCATGGCTATGAAGTCCACCTGGTAACCGACTGCGTCGCGTCGCGGGCTATGGACAATAAAAAACTGGCTGTAAAAAGGCTTCAATGCGAGGGGGCCAAGCTCACTGGAGTGGAGATGGCGATCTTCGAGTTGCTGCGAACCGCCAAAGCGGAACAGTTCAGAGCCGTCAGTACGTTGATCAAATAGAGTTGACGAGGACAGCGGCCGAATCGTGCCGCGAAAAGACTGTTTACTAAAGCTAATCGGCCCCTTGGAATCTGCCGGGAGTGTGGGTGCGATCCGGAACCGAGTTATCCAATTCTTTTTCGGCCGTGAACGGTGAATAACCCACTCCCATCGCGTGTCCATCCTCGGAGATAACCAATCCGGTGCCGCAACGGGCGCATGCCTGATGCCGGGGAAAACTCAATCCCCAACCGGAGCATTCATAACCGCATTTCGGGCACTCTCCCTCAAGCATACCCTTATGATACCACCAAACATCTCCAATGCATAGAGATTATTCTTAATGCTTCAGATATATTGTCGGTCATAGAACTGGATTGAACAATACGTATTCCTATGTGTTTTTCATAAGACGAGGTGCAAAACCAACGACAACTTATAATTGAAAAAGAACATCTCCCTGGACGAAACGGACGAGCCCGCCCCCAGGTTAATCGCGCTCCATAGCGCCAACCCGGATTCAACGGTCTGGTTCCTGCCCCTGGAGAAAGAGAGGCGCCGCAGGGCGCCTCTCTTTTCGACCATCGATTAATGGACTACAGGATCGGCAGGTAACGCTCGCGCTCCCAGTCGGTGACATGGACACGATAGCGGTTCCATTCGATCTTCTTGTTTTCGATGAAGGCGTTGAAAACGTGCTCGCCGAGCGTTGCACGCACCAGGCCACTCTGTTCCATTAAACGGATCGCTTCTTCCAGTGTGCCGGGCAGTGTCTCAATGCCGCGCGCGTGCCGTTCTTTCTCGCTCATCTCGTAGACGTTCTCTTCCACCGGCGCCGGTGCCTGGTATTTCTTTTCGATACCCTCCATACCGGCTGCCAGCATTACGGCAAAGGCAAGGTAAGGGTTGCAGGCCGGATCGGGAGACCGCAATTCGATCCGGGTCGCATTTTCCTTGCCGGGGCGGTATTCGGGCACCCTGACCAGGTCGGAACGGTTACGGCGGGCCCAAGACAGGTACACCGGAGCTTCATATCCCGGCACCAGGCGTTTATAGGAATTGACCCACTGATTGGTCACGGCGCAGAATTCCGGCGCATGCTTCAGGATACCGGCGATGTAACTGCGCGCTGTGTCCGACAGATGATAAGGATCGGCGGGGTCGAAAAAGGAGTTACGTTCGCCCTTAAACAGGGACTGATGACAGTGCATACCTGATCCGTTGTAGCCAAATACCGGTTTGGGCATGAAGGTGGCGTAGATGCCGTTCTTCAAAGCGATTTCTTTCACCACCAGGCGGTAGGTCATGACGTTATCGGCCATAGTCAGAGCGTCCCGATAGCGGATGTCGATCTCGTGCTGCGATGGCGCTACTTCATGGTGGGAATACTCGACGTCGATCCCCATTTCCTCCAGCGTCAGCACCGTTTCCCGTCGCCAGTCGGATGCCACATCGCGCGGCGTCAGGTCGAAATAGCCGCCGTGGTCCTGGAATTCGGTGGTCTTGTCGTCCTTAAAGTAGAAATATTCCAGTTCCGGCCCGACGTAATATGTGTAACCGGAATCGGCGGCGCGTTTCAACATCCGCTTTAGAACGTAGCGGGGATCGCCTTCGAACTGCTCCCCACCCGGCTTCTTGATATCGCAAAACATCCTGGCGACTTTCTGATCGTCCTTTGTTCTCCAGGGCAGGACCATGAAAGTATCAGGGTCCGGAAGCGCCATCATGTCGCTTTCGTCTATGCGGGCATAACCTTCGATGGAAGAGCCGTCGAACCCCATACCTTCCATGAGAGCATTTTCCAATTCCCCGATAGTGATGGCAAAGCTTTTAAGTTGTCCGAGAATATCGGTAAACCAGAGCCGGATGAATTTGACCTTATTATCCTTGGCTGACTTGAGAACGTACTCAACAGATTCAGAACGGGTTTTTGCCATCTGTGCGCCTCCTAAGATATTTCGATGCGATTATATCATGGAATTCCCCTGCTTATAGAAGTTTTAAATCTTATCCGTAATCTTTTGGAAACACATCTGAGATAAAATTGCCCTGCAGATTGTTTCAGAGAGGTAACACGATGGTGAACGCCGGCGATACCGGTTGGATACTGGTCTCCACCGCACTGGTGATGCTCATGACTCCGGGAGTCGCCCTTTTCTATGGCGGGATGGTTCGAAAAAAGAGTGTCATCTCCACCCTGATGATGAACTTTGCCATGCTCGGTGTCGTGGGTCTGCTTTGGGTTTTCTATGCCTATTCGCTTTCCTTCGGTCCTGACATCGGCGGACTTATCGGTGATCTGAAATACGCTTTCCTGAATAGTGTCACCGGTGATCCGTCTGGTACTTACGCCACCACCGTACCCCACTTGGCCTTCATGATGTTCCAGGGTATGTTTGCCATCATCACCGTGGCGCTCATCACCGGTGCTGTGGTGGAACGAATCAAATTCGGTGCCCTCATGATCTTCGCCGTGGCCTGGTTGACCCTGATTTACACCCCGGTAGCCCATTGGGTTTGGGGCGCTGACGGCTGGCTGCTAAAGTTCGGCGCTCTTGATTTTGCCGGAGGCATCGTCGTCCATATTAACGCAGGTCTTTCCGCCCTTGCCCTCGTTCTGGTCCTCGGCGCCCGGCGCGGCTTCAAACATGAACCGATGGAACCATCCAGTATCCCCATGGTGATGATCGGCGCGGCGCTGCTGTGGTTCGGCTGGTTCGGGTTCAATGCCGGCAGCGCCCTCAGTTCAGGGTCGCTGGCTTCTTCCGCCTTTGTAGCCACCAACTCCGCCGGCGCGGCAGCCGCCACCACCTGGATGCTGCTCGCCTGGAACCAGCGCCGCCCGACGCTCCTGGGTATCGCCACAGGCGCCGTTGCCGGCCTGGCCGCCGTAACTCCGGGAGCCGGTTTCATCCCTCCCATTTACGGCGTCGTTATCGGCGCGGTAGTCGCCGTTGTATGCTACTACGCCATGATCGCCAAGATGAAATTAGGTATCGATGATTCGCTGGATGTGATGGCGGTTCACGGTGTGGGCGGTATCCTCGGAGTACTGGCCGTCGGTATCTTCGCCTCGACCACCATCAACGCCGCCGGCGCCAATGGCCTGTTATTCGGCGGTGGCTTCACCCTCCTGGGTAAACAATTAGTCGGCACGCTGGCCGTCGGCGCTTTCGCCTTCGGAGGTACCTGGGTCATCGCCAAGGTCATCGATGCCACTATCGGTCTAAGGGTCAAAGAAATGGAAGAAGTGGTCGGCCTCGACCTGTCCCAGCATGGGGAACGCGCTTACGGAGGTATCAGATAAATGAAAAAAATAGAAGCGGTTATCCGCGAAGAACGGCTCGATGCCGTAAAAAAAGCCCTCGAAACACACGGTGTTCACGGCATGACGGTGACCGAGGTGTCAGGCCGTGGCCAGCAAAAAGGCATCTCCCTGCAATGGCGGGTCGGGGAATACCGGGTTGATTTCCTGCCGAAACTCAAGCTGGAGATCGTCTGCCACGACGATGACTGCGATGTGGTTGTGGAATCTATTATGAAAGCGGCCAAGACAGGGCGCATCGGTGACGGCAAAGTTTTTGTGATGCCGGTCGAAGCGGCTTATCGCATCCGTACCGGCGAGACCGGTGAAAGCGTCGTTTAATTCCAGTTCGACAAACGCATCGAGCTCTGTGCTCAGAAAACACTCCGATGAAAAAAGCCCCTCTTCAACGAGAGGGGCTTTTTTTGACTATCGATCGTACCGGATCGATTCGCTATGCCACCAGTTCAGTCATGCAGCGGCTCCAGCCTTCGGGGCCGATGCCGCGCACGAAAACCAATTGGGGAACTTTTAACTTGGTCCACCTTTGCGACTGGTTTTGAACCTGCATCGGCTGGTCTACCGCGGTCAACATCGGGGTGTCGTTTTCGGAATCACCGATGCCAAAAGTCATCACCGCGCCGAAATTAAGCTTATAAAGTTCGGTCAGGAGCTTGACCGCTTTGCCTTTATCGTTACCGCCGGAAACGGTATAGAAACGTCCGCCGAAAGCGTGATTCAAACCGGCTTTCTTCAGTTCCACAAGGAACAGCTCCACTGCCTGCTTGCCTCCCTGGACTTTCATCGTCTCTGAATATTCACGCTGCTTGGCCAATTCTGCCGCCTTGAGATTCAGTCCGGTCTCCATGGCTACTTCTTCCACGCTCATATCACCGAAACAACTCACGGTCAGGCTGCCGAGCCAGGCGTTCTTAAGCAATTTGGCTCGCACTTCGTCCAACACCTGTCCCAGCTTGTGCTTGACTTCCTGATAGGATATTCCCAGCTCCAAAGCGGTGTAGTCGCCCACCACCTTATCATAGGAATGCGGCCTGTGGAAATATCCCTTAGGAATAAACACCGCGGCCCCATTTTCCGTGATAAACGGATCTCCGACCCCCAGCTCTTGCCGAAGCATTTCCTGTTCACCGCGGGTCTTGGACGAACAAAAAACCAGTGGAATCTCTTTACTTTGAACCTGCCGCAACGTAGCCAGCGCTGGAGTATAAGAATAAGTCCCTGGATGTAACAGCGTTCCATCCAGATCGGTGAAAACCACCTTCTTGACCTGTTCACCGATGCCCCGACCCCCCGCCACCGGCAACGGTAACCCCTCCGGCACGAAGAACCGGTGCAGATCGGCACTCAAAGAGCCGGAAAAACGGGCCATGTCGGCTTTCTGGGGCGGCGGCATAAGTCTCACCGGCGGCGGTTCCTGCCCAGGCTCCAGGCATCCAGCTTCTACCAGCTCAGTCAGTATGAGTTCCCTGGTTTTTTCCTGGCATAGCGGACTGTGGTAGATGACGGACAGGCTGGGTTGCATCATCTCAAGCACCACATGTTCGTCGCCCTTGTCGGCGTGGAGATGAGGGTTGACCGTTTCCGTCTGAAAGACTTCTACGCCTTTTTCGGAGGCATCTTTATTGGTGATGGGTAGCATCCCGGTGAATTGCTCCAGGATGGAGATAAGTTCCTCTGTCTCCACGGCATAGCCGGTACCGTAATTGAGACGTTCAGCCAGTGCCAGGCTCATGGCGTGTTCACCGGCGTTTCCGGTCTTCAGGATATCGGTCTCGAACTTGCCCATCGCTGATACAAGGTTGTTGAGATGCTTGTTAGTGATTTCAGAGACACGGCCCCATTTCTTGAAATACAGTTCGCCCATGATCTTGGGCTTGTAACGCCACTGAATGCGGGTCATCACGTAAGGCGTCTTGGCCAGGCTGAAAGCCGCCGCATAGTGTTTAACATACTCCAGCGCCGCACCGGGAATATAATTATCGGTGTCGATGAAGCCCACATACTCTTTACTGAGGAGTTTGGACAGCAGGATGCCCAGTATCATACCCTCGCTCTTGCCGTTCCTGATCAATCCGTCTTCCCCCAAGATTTCAGGGTAACCGGCTTCGGAGAGAGCGCGGGCCATGGCGGGATCTTTCTGGTGCACGATGAGCGCCTGCCGTTTGGTAGTCTGGCAGAAGCGGCTGAGAATATCCTGTTCAACTCGAAAGGTGTCTATCTCACCGCGCTGGCTGTTGGATAAGACGATGATGAAACACTCGTGCGGCATGGCTGAAAGAACGCCTTCGAATACCTTGACGTCCTCGTTCATTATCGGCAGGACGATGACCATCTTCTTTTCGATCTCGTCGATGGCTTCGCGTTCGATCTTCTGAACTTCGGCGTTTTCGTTGATCTGAGGGTTTTTAGCGCCGGAGTCCAATTCCAGCACTCGCCGTACACCATATATCGACACCGAACCTAAATGTTCTGTCTGTCGAGTTCGTTCCAGACGCATTTGACCTCCTTTTTCGCTGATGAAATCTTTTGTGGTCAGGGTTTGGTGGAATTGAAGCGACCGCAAAAAGATTGATCAGTGAGCGGTGCAGCAGAAGCCTCTTATTATAACATTGGCCATTAAATTGGTAAATATACATTTTCCTTTCCCACCAAAAAGAGGCGCCGGAGCTTTCGCCCCGGCGCCTCTTCAAATCTGTCGAACTCCGGACTAGACTACGGTTTCGCCAGTCTCACCGGTACGGATACGGTAGGCCGCATCCACCGGCATCACGAAGATCTTGCCGTCGCCGATCCTTCCTGTTTTGGCCGCTTTCAGTATCGCTTCCACTGCCACATCGCAATCGTCGTCGTGGCAGATGATTTCCACTTTCAGCTTGGGCAGGAAGTCCACCCGGTACTCACCGACCCGCCACTGGAGGGGGATACCCTTCTGCTGACCGCGGCCCGATACTTCGGTGACCGTCATGCCTATCAGGCCTTTTTCTTCCAGGGCTTTCTTGACGGCGTCCAGCCGTTCCTCACGGATGATAGCTTCAATCTTTTTCATCTACCTGATACCTCCGTAAGCGCGTTCACCGTGTTGCGCCAGGTCCAGACCGACCACTTCCTCGGTTTCTTTGACCCGCAGGCCCATGGTTTTGTCGAGGATCTTACCGATGATCCAGGTGCCGATGAAGGAGTAGGCCATAACCGCGACCACCGCGATCGCCTGGGTGCCGAGTTGTCCCAGGTTGCCGGCCAGGGCACCGTCCACGCCGCCGATAGCGGCGGTGGCGAAGATACCGGTGGCCAGGGCGCCCCAGATACCGCCGACACCGTGCACCGACATGACGTCGAGCGAATCATCGAAACCTTTTTTAGCTTTGTAGCTCATCGCCCAGTAGCAGACCGCCGCGGCCACGCCGCCGATTGCCAGGGCGGCCATCGGGGTCACGAAACCGGCCGCCGGGGTAATGGCTACCAAGCCGGCCACCGCGCCGGTGACCGCACCGAGCAGTGTTGGCTTGCGGGTTCTCCAGGAGAGCAGGATCCAGACGAAGGCCGCCGCCGCCGCCGCGGTGTTGGTGGTGACAAAAGCGTTAGCCGCGCTACCGTTGGCGCCCAGGGCGCTTCCGGCATTGAAGCCGAACCAGCCGAACCACAGCAGTGCCGCGCCCAGCATGACCATGGGAATGTTGTTGGGTTCCATCGGCTCTTTGCCCAGCCCCTTACGGGCGCCGAGGATGGTGACCAGGGCCACCGCTGAGATACCGGCGTTGATATGAACCACCGTGCCGCCGGCAAAGTCCAGCGCGCCCAGTTGGCTCAGCCACCCGCCGCCCCACACCCAGTGCGCCACCGGGGCGTAGATGAGGGCCAGCCAGATGCCGCCGAACACCAGTAAAGTACTGAATTTGATGCGTTCCACCACCGCGCCGGTAATGAGCGCCACGGTGATGATGGCGAACATGCCCTGGAACATCATGAAGAGGACGTCGGGAACGGAGTAGATGGTAGCTTCCATGCCCACGTCCTTAAGTCCCAAGAAATCCAGTCCGCCGATGAAGCTGGCGATGTCCGGGCCGAAGGCCAGGGTGTAACCGAACACCACCCATAGAATAGAAACCAGCGCCAGTACGGCAAAGCTCATCATCAGGGTAGAGATGAGGTTCTTTTTGCGTACCATGCCGCCGTAGAACAAGGCAACCCCGGGTGTCATCAGCATCACCAGGGCCGTCGAGACGAGAATCCAGGCCGTATTACCTGTATCCAAGTTGGCACCTCCCTTTCTTTATTGCTGATACCAGTCTAACAGTTGGTTATTACCCGCCGATTACACCGGTATTACAGAGAGGTTGCCTGCTTGTTTCCGTTATGTTACATGGTTGATGACGTCGGTACCCCGGCCCCGTTTTGGCTGGCCCACGATTGCATGGCTGCTATATTTCCTGCAGATTACACGTTCCCGACGATTGCCAGGCTTTTTTCAGCGTCTTCAATCCTCTGAATCTTCCCCACCGCCCCGCATGGATCCTCCGCTTTCGCGTAGGATGACAAAGGCTAGTGAGAGTCATGCGTGCGGCATGCGGTTTAAATGGGAATCGAGATCGTTTCGCCGGAGGCTCACGATGACGGTTTTGTTGTGGGTTTTGAACCTTTTGTAATTTGGTACTTGGAATTTGTTTAGGATTTAGAACTTAGGATTTAGAATTTGGGACGGCAGCGATGGGTGGGGACTAGATGTTTCTCTTAAACCGGTACCCGATATTGCGCACCGTCTCCACATAAACCTGGCCGAGTTCCTCGATCTTGGAGCGCAGCCGCCGGACGTGAACGTCCACCGTGCGGTCGCCGCCGAAGTAATCGTAGCCCCAGACCTTATTGAGCAGGACCTCCCGGCTGAACACCCGGCCGCGGTTGGAAGCCAGGAACTTCAGCAGTTCGAACTCCCGGAAAGTCAGATCCACCGGCAGTCCGCCCAGCGTCACTTCACAGCGGGCGGTATCGATGATGAGGTCGCCGGCGGTGATGACATCTGCGGCCGGCGCGGCGTTGGCCTTGACCGCCAGGCGGCGGATGCGGGTTAAGAGTTCGTCAACGTCGAAGGGCTTGATGGCGAAGTCGTCCACCGTTTCGTCGGTGGTCAGCTCGCTCAGGCGGTGGCGGAACACCATGAGCATCAGGTGAGGCTTTTTCTCCAGTGCGGCGGGCATAATCTCCGCCCACTCCCCGTCGGTGGCCACGTCCAGCACCACCAGGCTGGGGTTATGCTGAGCGATAAAGCGCCCGGGGTTATCACCGGGGGGAGACAGGACGCAGTTATAGCCTTCCCGGGAGAGGCGGGTTTTCATCTCCCGGGTCTTTTCGTTCTCTTCAGCCAGTATCAGGATGTTAAACAAAATTCGAAATCCGAATACCGCAGGCCGAAAATAATTCTAATCAACTGAAGCCTGACGGTCAAGCGTTCCGGTATTTTTGAACATTATCAATTTGAATTTGTTTCGAATTTCGTATTTCGCGCTTCGTATTTTCCTAGTACGCGTACATCCGCCCGTAAGGACGCAGGAACTTGGGATAAAGCTTTTTGAACGGCCGTTGCATGATCTTTTCGGCGTCGCAGTTGAAGTGGGCGCAGTATTCGGCCACCAGGCCGCCCAGCACCTCCCGGTCATGGCCGTCGAGTTCAGCCACGCCGACTTCCTTGCCCAGCTGGTGCGGCTCAAAGTCACCGCTGATGTATATGACGCCGGCGTGGATGCCGGTGCCGATGAAGTTGGCTTTATGCTTCTCGCCTTCCTTGAGGCCCAGGCCCAGAACCGCCAGGACGCCTCCGGCCATGTACTCGCCCAGGAAATCCTGCCCGGTATTGCCGATAACCATCACCGGCTTCTTGTCCTCGTATTCCTTCATGTGAATGCCGGCGCGGTAGCCGACATAGTCCCGGATGAAGATCTTGCCGCCGCGGGCGGCCATGCCGCAGATGTCCCCGGCGTGGCCGTGGATGATGATCTCGCCGGCGTTCATGGTGTTGGCCATACAGTCCTGGGCGTTACCGAAGACCTCGATGCGGGAACCGTTCATGAAGGCGCCCAGGTCGTTGCCCGGGGTGCCGGTGATCTTGAACTGCATGGGGCGGGAAAGGTCGGAGGCGATATAACGCTGGCCGCAGACGTTCTCCAGCTCGATGCACTCCACGCCCTCGTCGGCCAGCAGCCGCAGCCGGGCATTCAGGTCACGGTAGTAGATGCCGGTGGTATCGATTTTCACCGTCTTGGGGGTTGCCGTTATCTCAGTCATGCTACTCACCTGCCATCCTTACGCCCAGTATCTCAAGTTCTTTTTCATTGAGGCCGATGCCCCGGAGGTGCAGCCGGTTGCCGCGCAGGCTTTCCAGCGCGTTGACGCCCAAGCCGCCCAGCATATCCTTGATCTCCAGCGCCCAGCCCCGGAGCAGGTTGGCCGCCCGCCGTGCCCCGATCTCCGGATTGATGCGCTTGGTCAGCTTCAGGTCCGAGGTGCAGATACCCCAGGCGCATTTGCCGGTATGGCACTGCTGGCAGACGCGGCAGCCCAAAGCGACCAGCGCCGCGGTGCCGATGTTGACGGCGTCGGCCCCCAGGGCGATGGCCTTGGCCACGTCGCCGGAGGAGCGGATGCCGCCGGAAATGACCAGCGACGCCTGGTTGCGGATGCCCTCGGCGCGAAGCCGGGTGTCCACCGCCGCCAGGGCCAGCTCGATGGGAATGCCCACATTATCCCGGATGACCTTCGGCGCGGCGCCGGTGGCGCCCCGTATGCCGTCCAGGACGATGATATCAGCGCCGGCGCGCACCATGCCGGAGGCGATGGCCGCCGAGTTATGCACCGCGGCGATCTTGACCGATATCGGCCGCTGGTAATTGGTGGCCTCTTTCAAGGCGTAGATAAGCTGTGACAGGTCTTCGATGGAGTAGATGTCGTGCTGCGGCGCCGGCGACAGGGCGTCGGTGCCCATGGGGATCATGCGGGTCAGCGACACTTCCGCCGACACCTTCTCACCCGGCAGGTGGCCGCCGATGCCCGGCTTGGCGCCCTGGCCGATCTTGATCTCCACGATCCGCCCGGCTTTCAGGTAATCCGAGTAAACGCCGAAGCGGCCGCTGGCCACCTGGACGGTGGTATTGGCGCCATATTTGGCCAGGGACGGGTGCAGACCGCCCTCGCCGGTATTCCACAGGGTGCCGACCTCGGTAGCCGCCCGCGCCAGTGACTGCTGGACGTTCAGGGAAACGGCGCCGTAGCTCATGGCGGAGAACATTATGGGCACGTCTATCTTGACCTGGGGGGCGATCTTGGTGGCCAGGTTGCCGGTGACCGGGTCGATCTCCACCATATCCGGCTTCCGGCCCAGGAAGGTGGCCATTTCCATCGGTTCGCGCAGCGGGTCGATGGACGGGTTGGTCACCTGAGAGGCGTTCAGCACCAGGTGGTCCCAATAGATCTTGTGGGGTTTGTCGGTGCCCATGCCGGTCAGCAGCATGCCGCCCTGCTCCGCCTGCTTCTGGATGTCCTCGATGTATTCCGGGCTCCAGCCGTAGTTCTGGCGGTATTCCAGCGGGCTGCGCTTGACCACCAGGGCGCCGGTGGGGCAGAAGAGGACGCAGCGGTGACAGCCGACGCACTTGCCGTCCCGGCATTTGATCGCGTCGTCGTCCTTGTCGTAGTAATGGCTGTCGAAACTGCACTGGTTGACGCAGACCTGGCACTTGATGCACTTGTCCATGTCGCGTTCGACAACAAATTTAGCGGGTACTAAAGTTCTCATGGCTGGCTCCTTAGCGCCTGATGGCAATGCCTTTGCGGCTGAGATAATCCTTGGCTTGTGCTATGGAATAGGTCCCGTAATGAAAGATGCTGGCGGCCAGCACGGCGTCGGCCTTGCCTGCGGTCAGCGCGTCATAAAGGTGGTCCAGGGTGCCGGCGCCGCCGGAGGCGATGAGCGGTATGGAAACCGATTCCGATATCGCCCGATTGAGTTCGTTATCGTAACCGTGTTTCTGCCCGTCGCTGTCGATGCTGGTGACTAAAAGCTCTCCCGCCCCCATCTCCGCCGCCTTTTTAGCCCATTCCACGGCGTCGAGGCTGGAAGCCTGGGTGGCCGAATGGGTGCGCACGACCCACTTGCCCTCGCCGGCGCGCTTGGCGTCTATGGCCACCACGATGCACTGGGAGCCGAACTTAATGGCGCCTTCGGCGATGAGCTCCGGCCGGGCCACCGCCGCGGTGTTGATGGCCACCTTATCGGCGCCGGACATGAGCATGTGACGCATGTCCTCGATGGTGCGGATACCGCCGCCGACGGTCAGCGGCATGAAAACCTTGCCGGACAGTTCGGAGATGATGGAAGCCATGGTCTTGCGGCTCTCGACTGTCGCCGTTATGTCAAGAAAGGTCAGTTCGTCGGCGCCCTGCTCATAGTAAAATTGCGCCAGCGCCACGGGATCCCCGGCGTCGCGGAGGTTAAGGAAGCTCTGTCCCTTGACCACCCGGCCGCCGGTAACATCCAGGCACGGTATGATGCGCCGCGTCAGCATCTCTAGCTCACGCCCCCGGCCACGGCCACTTTCTCTTGACCCAGCGGGTGCTTGAGCGAGCCGATGACCGGCTCGCCGCCCATGGGAATCCAGGCCTTATCGAGTTCGGGGCAGATCAGCCGGATGGCCGATTCCTCGCTGGACAGGTAAAGCATGCTGCCCTTTTCACCCACGGTCAGCGGGCGCAGGCGGATGCGGTCGGTCAGGCCGATCATCTCGCCCTCATGGGCCAGGATGATGGTGAACGGGCCGTTCATCAGGAGCGAGCCGTAAACCTGCCGCAGCGCGGTCAATAGCTCACGCTGTTCCGGGGGCCGGCGGGCGATCTCGGTCCACAGCGGCGGGGCGAAGATCTCGGCCACCACTTCTATGGGCAGATTGTGCTTGCGCACCAGCAGATCGACAGCGTAGGCCACTACTTCCGTATCCGTTTGCAGCGTGCAGTGGTAGCCGAACTGCTCCAGGTAGCGCCGGTTGATGCCGTAGGAAGAGATCTCGCCGTTATGCACCACCGTCCAGTCCAGGATATTGAACGGGTGCGCCCCACCCCACCAGCCGCGGGTGTTGGTCGGGAAGCGCCCGTGAGCCGTCCACAGGTAGCCGTTGTAATTCTCCAGGCAGAAGTACTCGGAGATCTCCTCCGGGTAGCCCACGCCCTTGAAGGCGGCCATGTTCTTGCCGGAAGAGAAGACGTAGGAGTCATCGATCCGGGTATTGATGTCCATCACCTTGGCCACCACGTAATCGTCCGGGGACAGTTTGCCCTCGCGCTGGCATTTGTCGGCGTCCAGGAAGTAGCGCCACACCAGCGGCGGGTTCTTGATAGCCGCCACCGGGCGGGTGGGCACCTCTTCCGAATGATGGACGTTGAAGTGCTCGTTGAGGAAAGCCTCGGTGCAGGTTTTGCCTTCCTTGCTGTCGTACATGATGTGGAAGGCGTAATAATCCGGGTACTGGGGATACAGCCCGTAAACGGCGAACCCGCCGCCCAGGCCGTTGCCCCGGTCATGCATGTTGGCGATAGCGCGGGTGATGTCCCGCCCGGAAAAGCACTTGCCGGAAGTATCCATCATCCCAAAGATGGAACAGGCATCGATAACCTTCCCATCCCCGAACGTATTGCTGACCTGAGTTAAATTCTTCATATTCGATGTCCCTTTGGTTCTTCTCGTATCCCGGTCTTTTATTAGTAGTATTTGAAATTTGTAGTATTGGTAATATTGGTAGTATTACCCCGTCCTCTACGCTTCCCCGACCTTCACCCTACCCGCCGTAGCCCCAGTAAGCCGCTCCTCGATGACCTCTTTCGGCAGCAGCGCCAGCCCAAAATCCTCGGCCATGAGCTTGTCCTTGAAAGCGGTCACCGAAATACGGTCGCGCATCAGGCCGAAGTAAACGCCGGCCTTGTCGATATCGCCCACAAAGATCATGCCGACCAGTTTGTCCTCGGCGTTGATCACCAGCTTGCGGTAGGTGTCGTCGCTCTTCTTGACCAGCACCTCATAACCCTCCGGCGACGGCGGCGAGGCCATGCCGGCAGTGGCCAGTTCCAGGCCGAAGTAGTTGAGCGAGTTCATGGCCGTACCGCCTCGGTAATTGGTGGGCAGCCCGGCCATATTGTAGCCGGCCACCCGGCCGCCGATGTAGGCGTTGGGCCAGACGGGCGAGAGCCGCCCGGAGCCGTAAACGTAATCATAAGCCTCCGAGGCGTCGCCGCAGGCATAGACGCCGGGTACGCTGGACATCATGTGGTTGTCCACCACGATGCCGCGATTGACGTTGATGCCGGCCGACTGGGCCAGTTCCACCCGGGGGAAGACGCCGACGGCCACCACCACCATGTCGCACACCATCTCATGCCCGTCGTCGAAGACGACACCGGTCACCCGGTCCTCGCCGAGGATACGGGCCACGGTGCGGCCGGTCATGATATTGACGCCGTATTTCTTGATGGCGTATTCGGCGATCCGGCCCGCCGGTTCGTCGAGGATGGTGTTCAGCGGATAATTCTTCATCTCCACCACGGTGACCTTGACGCCGCGTTTGACCAGCGCCTCGGTGGCCGAAATGCCGATGAGGCCCCCGCCGATGACCACCGCCCGCCGCACTTCCGGCAGATACTCTTCCACCTTTATGGCGTCGGCCAGGGTGATGAAGTTGAAGATGCCGGCCTTGCCCATGCCTTCCATCTTGGGCACGATGGGCTTGCCGCCGGTGGCCAGCAGCAGTTTCTCATAACCGATCTCGGTGCCGTCGTCCAGCGTGACCGTGCGCCCGGCCAGGTCCATCTTGTAGGCTTTATGGCCGACTTTAAGGTCGATGCATTTTTTGTCGTAGAAATCCGCCCGCCGGATGCGCATGCCGTCCGGGGTGTACTCACCGGAAACATACTTGGAGATGAGCGGCCGGGAGTAGGCGTCGTAGGGCTCCTCGCCGACGATGGTCAGCGCCCCGTTCTGGTCCACTTCCCGGATGGCTTCCGCGGCGCCGATGCCGCCGGCCGAGTTGCCGATGATGAGGTATTTAGTTTTCATATGCTTCCCCTAAGCGCCGTTTTTAAAAAATTGTCGTACATCTTGAGTCCCGCCTCGCCGCTCTTCTCCGGGTGGAACTGGGTGGCCACCATATTGCCGGAGGCGATGGCGCTGGTAATCGTCAGGCCGTAATCCGTCTCACCGATGACCGCCGAGCGTCCGGCCGGTTCGGCGTAATAAGAATGAACGAAATAGAAATAGCTGTCATCCGGGATGCCCTCGAACAGCGGGTGGTTCCGTGTCTGCCTGACGTTGTTCCAGCCCATATGCGGCACCTTGAGCCCCGGAGGCAGCTTCTTGACCTTGCCCGGCAGCAGCCCCAGGCACTGGCAGCCTCCCCCCTCTTCCGTCTCCTCGTAGAGCACCTGGAGTCCCACGCAGACGGCAAAGAGCGGCGTATCCCGGGCGATGATTTCTCTCAGGGCTTTGTCGAGACCGCGTGAGGCCAGGGAACTCACCGTATCGGCGGCTGCGCCCACGCCGGGCAGGATGACCGCCTTAGCCGCAAGCACGTCGGCCGGATCGCTGGTGACCGCGGCTTCGTAACCTAAAAGGGCTACGGCGTTAGCCACCGATCGCAGGTTGCCGGCTCCGTAATCGATGATGGCAATCATGGCCGTTATTTTTTCTCGACCGCCTCGACAGCGGAGTCGTCGGTGATGAGCACGATGGCCTCGTTCGGACAATTAGCCACGCAGGCCGGAATATCCAGGCCGGGGCAGAGATCGCACTTCTTGACCACCTTGGTCAGCTTGTCCTTGACCAAAGCGCTGTTGGGGCAGGAGACGACGCAGGTCCAGCAGCCGATGCACTTGTCCGGATCGGAGGTGACCACGCCGGTAACCGGATCCTTGCTCATGGCGCCGGTAAGGCAGGAATAGACGCACCAGGGCTCATCGCAGTGACGGCAGGGAACGGAAAAACTGGTGTCGTTCTGGCGCTCCACCTTCAACCGGGGTACGGCCTTGGGCGATTCCTTGCGGTAGGCTTTGAGGATGTCCTTGGAATCTGAGTGCTGGGTGGCGCAATACACGCGGCATAACCCACAGCCGATACAGACCTCTTTGCGGATAAAGATCTTTCTCATGTTCACCTGCTGCGCCGAAAATACGGCAGTCATTTACCATGGGGAAATTTTGACGATGGTTGAATAATTATAGCCGGTCATTGGATTTATTTCAAACTTGTTACCTGCGCAGCACGATTGCCGATGGTCGGCCGGAGCATTGCGCCTTTGGATGGGTAATACGGCAAGATAGAGGGGTTGTTGCCGTATGGTACGAGTTTCCAGTTTATAGTTTCTAGTTTATAGTTGAGGTTTTGAACCTTGGTATTTGGTCATTGGAATTTGTTTAGGATTTAGATATTAGGCCTGCCCTGAGCCTGTCGAAGGGATTTAGGATTTCCTTGGGCACAGGGTCACCCCCCCAGCCCCTCCACCAGCACCTTAACCCCTATCCCGATCAACACCAACCCTCCCACCAGTTCCGCCCGCTTGCCGATGATATCCCCCAACCGGGCGCCGAGGGCAAAGCCGGCCATGGCGACGACGAAGGATGTCGCCCCTACCAGTACCGCGGCGGGAACTATCGCCACCTGGATGAACGCGAAGGTCATGCCGACGGCCAGGGAATCTATGCTGGTGGCCACCGACAGGCCCAGCAGCGTCTTGCCCTTGCTGATATCGACGGCCTCGCCTTCTTTTTCTTTTTCAAAGGATTCCCGGATCATGCGGACGCCGATGAATAACAGCAGGAAGAAGCCGACCCAGTGGTCGAAGCTCTCGATCAGGCCGACCACGGTGCTGCCGGCCAGGAAGCCGCCGAGCAGCATGGCGAACTGGAAAAAGCCGAAGTACCCGGCCACCTTGAGCTGCCGCCCCCGGTCCAGCGCGGCGCCCATGCTGATGCGGCCGCAGATAGAAACCGCGAAGCAGTCAGCGGACAGACTGAGAGCGATTAAAAATATCGAAATAAATTCCATAAATTAATCATCAGTGTATCAGAAGGGGCTCAGGGTCTCAAACCTGACGCCCAGGTTGGTTAGGCAATCAGTCTCACCAAACGTGGAATTGAGATTCTTCCCCTCCGCTTCGCTCAAGGGTCAGAAAGACAAGTTTCTCTTTTTGAGCGCCCGCCTGCTGAGGCCGGCCGTCCGGTCCGGTATCGGTGCTGGCTATTCACGGCACGGCCGATCCCCACGTCCTGTACGAGGGCGGGCACGGGCCGGAGACCATAGGAACGAGGGTGGATGTTTCGGTGGCTGAGTCCGTCGCTTTCTGGGTGGACGCCAACAATTGCGATCCGGAGCCGGTGATCACCATCGGGGAAGACGGCGTCGTGAGAACGGTTTACTCCGGCGGCGACCAGGGGGCCAGGGTGGAGGAGAGAGCGCACTAGTTAATAGTTTATAGTTGATAGTTGCCGGTGGGAATTCTGTGTATTTGTGGTTTTATAAGGTACTGGATCCTCCGCTTTCGCGTAGGATGACAGAAATTGGGTAGGAGCGTCGTAGAATATGAATCCGATAAAGCGGGCGGATATAAAACCCGGTGACCGGGTAGCCATAGTTATGAAAGCCGATCAGCGGTCCGGCAAGCTTACGGAGGGGACGGTCAAGGAGATACTGACGAAGTCACCGGAGCATCCGCATGGGATCAAGGTTCGGTTGGGGGGCGGGGAAGTGGGGAGAGTTCAAGGAAAGATCCAAATTCCAAATTCCAAATAACAAACAAATTTCAATTACCAAGTTCAAAACGGGGGGACAAATATGGAAGACCCTTCGACAAGCTCCCCGAGTGCAAACTCGGGACAGGCAGGGCGAACGTTAGTTACGGAAAGCCCTTCGACAGGCTCCCCGAGTGCAGACTCGGGACAGGCAGGGCGAACGTTAGGCGATATGATCGAATCTATGATCGCTCCTTGCGGGCTTAATTGTGGGGTGTGCTATGCGCACCTTACCCGGAAGAAGAAGTGTCCGGGGTGCCGGGCGGGGGATGAGAACAAGTCGGCGTCCTGCGTGGATTGCAAGATCAAAACGTGCGAGAAGTTGGCTGCCAGCGGCGGGGAATTCTGTTTCCGGTGCGATGAGTACCCTTGTGCCAGGATGAAGCATCTGGACAAGCGGTACCGGGTGAGGTACGGCGTCAGCCCCATCGGCAACATGGAACGCATCGCGGCTGTCGGGATCGCGGAGTTCACGGCCGGTGAAGCGGTGAAGTGGCGCTGTGCGGGGTGCGGGGGGACGGTTTGTGTTCATACCGGGGAGTGTGCGGGGTGTGGGGCGGGGACGAATACTACCAATACTACAAATACTACCAATTCAAATACTACAAGTTGGGACGAAGGACCGAGATTGCTTCGGGCGTAGCCCTTCGGCAGGCTCACTTCGTGGTGATTCAGTGGAACCAGGACAGGCCTCGCAATGACGGGGGGGGATGGGCGGGCGACCCAGTGGGGTAGCCCCTACGGTTGAACGATTTTAATCCTTCGGATTTTGGTCATTGGGATTTATTTCGGATCTCGATATTAGGATTTCGGATTTGGGTGGTATAACGGGGCTTGGGAGGCGTGTGGCTCGTCTGCGTCTTTTCCAGCCCAGTGCCTCCAGAAAACCGCCGACCTCTACTTCCCGGTGGGTTTCATGGCGCATTTTCATTTCCGGGTTGACCTTGTATTTGACGCCCCGCCCCTCTTTTTTCTTGGTGATGTAGCCGTCCCGCTCCAGGTCGGCGATGATCTTGCGGACGGCACGCTCGGTGATGCCGATGGTCTGGCTCATCTCCCTGGCGGTGATGCGGTTATGGCGCGCCATTTCGCTCAAGACAAGCGCGTGGTTGGTCAAAAAGGCCCATTCAGTCATGTTTTTCAGTTCCTCCGAAGCCCTCCCGCCTGGGCAGGAAGTGCCTTGACGAGGTCTATTATACCTGATATATTATTCATGTATTAAATATCATCATCCACCGGACATGTATGCGCTTTCGAATTTATAACATATTAAGGAGTGTCAGGCAATAGGATAAACGCCTCGCGCTCTTTCCTCCGTGGCCCGCAGCACCGGGTTATCTCCGCCGCTATACTGCCCACCACCGGCCAAGACGCACGCGCACGATAGGCGCCCGACAGCTTCAACCAGCTCAAGGCCGCCAGTCTTTAAGCCCCGATTATATGCTGCTCAGTCTGGGCATCTTTATTTTAACCATCGCCGGGATCGTCCTGAGGCCCTGGCGCGTGCCTGAAGCCGCCGTCGCCGTAATAGGTGCGGCGACTATGATCGTCTTAGGCGACCTGACACTGCCCGAGGCCGGCGGCGCCCTCTCCGGCAGCCTCAACGTGCTGGCCTTCTTCCTGGGGCTGATGCTGGTGGCCGCTATCGCCGAAAGCGCCGGGCTGTTCGACCGGATCGTCGATACGGCGGTGAAACACGCCCGGGGCAGCGGACGGCGCCTGCTGATCATCGTCTTTGCGGCGGGAACGGTCATCACCGTGCTGCTGTCCAACGACGCCACCGCCCTGATGCTGACGCCGGTGGTCATCGTGCTGGTGGTCCGTCTCAAGCTGAATCCGCTGCCGTATGTTTTTGCCTGCGCCTTTATCGCCAACGCCGCGTCGGTGCTCCTGCCGGTGGCCAACCCGGTCAACCTGCTGGCGGTGGACGCCTTCGACCTGCGGCTGGGGGATTACCTTGCGCACCTGCTGCTGCCCGGTCTGGCGGTGATAAGTATCACCATCGGCCTGTTCCTGTTCATCTTCCGGCGGGAGCTCCGGGCGGCTTTCCCGGACGGCGCCGATGGCGGGCTTATGCCGATGGCGCCGCATAACCGGATGCTCCGCCCGGTGGCGATCACCCTGGTATTCATCGTCCTGGGTTATTTATGGTTTTCCCTGAACGGCTGGCCGCTCTCAATACCGGTGATCGGCGGCGCAGCGGCGCTCCTGCTCATGGGACTGATCTTCAACGGACCCGGCTGGGGGGAACTGCGCCGCTCCGTGAGCTGGTCTATCCTGCCGTTCATCGGGGGGCTGGCGGTGCTGGTGCGGGGGCTGGAAAGCGGCGGCGTGATCGATAAACTGAGCCAGGGGCTTGTATCGCTTCTCAACCACGGGGAATTGTCCGCGTCCGTGGCCGCCTCAGCGGGCACGGCGGCCGGGGCCAATCTCATGAACAACTGGCCGGCGATGATGGTTTCCGTCTCCACCCTGGCCGGCGCGGAGGGGGCGCTGTCCGCCAACCCGGGCCTGCCCTACCAGGTGATACTGGGGGCGGGACTGGGGCCGAATATCGCCATCTTCGGTTCTTTCTCCACCATGCTGTGGCTGGTGCTGCTGCGACGCCGGGGACTGCAGGTCAAACCGATGAACTATTTCAAATTGGGACTGATCGTGACGCCCCCGGCCCTGCTGGCCGGCAGCCTGATCCTTTACCGGTTAAGTTAAGATGAAAACCTTTGCCCCCGATCCTAAAATAAATAAAAGCCTGCGCTATTCGATATTCGACGGCGCAGCCTATAACGCCATGCTGGGGTTCACCCAGGATTTCATGGCGCCTTTAGCCCTGGCGCTTAAGGCTTCCACCGGCCAGATCGGCCTGCTGGCCAGCCTGCCCAACCTGGCGCTGGCGATATCTCAGCTGGGCTCGCCTTATATTTCCGAGCGGCTGGGTAGCCGCAAGGCGCTGATCATACCGGTGGTGCTGGTCCAGGCGCTTTTATGGCTGCCGATACTGCTGCTGCCCCAGTTGTTCGAGGGGAACGCGGTGTGGTGGCTTATCGCCCTGTTCACCGCCGGCAGCGTCTTCGGGGCGTTCGGCAATCCGGCCTGGGGCAGCATGATGGCCGACCTGGTGCCGGTGGCGATGCGCGGCCGGTACTTCGGGCTGCGCAACAAGATCGGGGGCATGTTCCTTTTAGGCGGCTTTTTGATCGGCGGCGCGGTGCTGGAGCTTTCCGGGCGCCACGCGATGATAGGTTTTTCGGTGCTGCTGGGCGGGGCGATGCTGTTCCGCCTGGCGTCAGCCTTTTTCCTCAGCCGGATGTACGAACCGCCGGCGCGGCGCTGCCCGGATAAATTCAATCCCTTCAAGGAACTCCGGAACCTGCCGGCCAGCGGGGGCGGACGCCTGAGCATGTATGTGGCGGCGCTGATGATGTCCACTTATATCGCCGCGCCGTTCTTCACCGTCTATCTGCTGAAGGATATCGGGGTCAGTTACGGCATCTTCGTCATCATCATCGCCGCCGCGGCCATCACCAACTTTTTGTTCATGGGTTTCTGGGGGCGGCTGGCGGACAGGCGCGGCCAGTTCAAGGTGATGCGGCTGACATCATACGTCATCCCCTTCGTGCCCATACTGTGGCTGGGCGGCCACGGCCTGATCTACCTGATCGTCATCCAGGCCATTTCCGGTATTGCCTGGAGCGGCTTCAACCTGTCCGCCACCAACCTGCTTTACGAATCCGCCGATCCCGAACGCCGCACCCGCGTTATCGCGCTGTTCAACGCGCTCTCCGGTCTGGCCCTGTGCGGCGGCGCCCTGCTGGGAGGACTGCTCGCGCCGGTGCTGCCCAAGATCGGCGGGCATGCTTTCCTGACGCTGTTCCTTGTTTCGGGAATTCTGCGAGGGATAACCGTGGCCGTGCTGCTACCGAAGATAGCGCCTTCGGGACGGGGCGCTCAGGTGCCGAACATCCCGTCGAGGCCTTTTATCCCGGCACTGCGGCGGATCACCATGTGGGCGACGATCCAGTTGTGGTCCCTGGGTATCCTGGTGTCCCGCATGCTCCCCACCCGGGCGGCCAGGTTTTCCGCGCCGCAACTGGAACAAAAACGGCCGGTGGAGCCTTATCCGCCGTGGCCGGGCTAAAATATTTTTTTTCCGTAGCTGACTCAAAGCTAAGCCGATGTTGACGCCACGCGCAGGTTTGCTACAATTAATCAACCAAAAAACAGGAGCCAAAATGAAACAAGACACCATCACTGTCGAAGCGGACGAACCCCCCCTCCCATTGTCCGAATCCAACCGCCGAAAATACTTCGGTAACATCTCCGGCGCCGAGTGGAACGACTGGCGCTGGCATTTCCGGAACCGCATCACCTCCGTTGAAGACTTATCCCGCTTCCTGCCGTTATCGGTCAAGGAACGCACCCGGCTCAAACTGGTCTCCGCCCGGTATCCGTTTGCCATCACCCCTTATTACATGTGCCAGATGGACCTGGACAACCCCGCCGACCCCATCCGCCAGCAGGCTGTTCCCTGCGTCCAGGAGCTGGCTCCGGGCAGCGGCCGGGAAGATCCTCTGGAAGAAGGCAGCCACTCCGTGGTGCCGGGACTGGTTCACCGCTACCCCGACCGCGCGCTGATGGTGCTGACCGATCTCTGTCCCATGCTGTGCCGCCACTGCACCCGCAAACGGGAATGGCGTAACGGCGGCTGGGTCCACTCCCCCGCCGAGGTGGAACGAATGCTGGATTATATCCGCCGAACGCCCCAGATCCGGGACGTCATCATCTCCGGCGGCGACCCCTTGAGCCTTTCTACCCGGCGCCTGGAAGAAGTCCTGGCTGCTTTACGTGAGATCAAGCACGTTGAGATCATCCGCATCGGCACCCGTTTCCCGGTGGTGCTGCCGCAGCGCATCGACGCCGAACTCTGCGATATGCTCTCCAAATACGGCCCGATCTGGCTGAACACCCATTTCAATCATCCGAACGAGATCACGCCGGAATCAACCGCCGCCTGCGACCGCCTGCTGCGCTCAGGCGTCCAGGTCAACAACCAGAGCGTGCTGCTGCGCGGCATCAACGATACGGTGGACACGCAGCTCAAGCTGTGCCACGGCCTGCTCAAGGCCAAGGTGAGGCCTTACTACCTCTTCCAGTGCGACCAGGTCCAGGGCACCGAGCACCTGTGGACGCCGGTGGAGGTGGGATTGCGTATCATCGAAGGCATGCGCGGGCATACTTCCGGCCTGGCCATCCCCAATTACGTCATCGACCTGCCGGACGGCCGGGGCAAGATACCGCTCGCGCCCAATTACGTCCTGAGCCGCACGGATCAGGAGCTGGTGGTCAGGAACTACGAAGGCCATATCAGTCACTTCGCCAATCCGGCACACATCGCCCCGGTGCGTAAACATAAGGCGGCGCCCGCAGGACCCCAACTCAAACTCGATCTGAACACGACTGAGGTAAAAGATGAAAATAGGGCTGGCGTACGATCTTAAACAGGCGATAGCCGCGCCGGTTGCCGGCCCCGACGATACCCTGGAAGAATATGATTCAGCGGAAACGGTAGATCTCCTGGCTGCCGCCATCCGGAGCGCAGGGCATAGCGCCGTCAAGCTGGGCGGCGGGCGTGAGTTTCTGGAAAACGTCCTGAACACCAGCGTCGATTTCGTCTTCAACATCTCGGAGGGGCGGGGGGCGTATCGCAGCCGGGAATCCCAGGTGCCGGCGGTGCTGGAGATGCTCGGCATCCCCTATTCCGGCGCCGATCCCCAGACGCTGGCTATCGCGCTGGATAAACCGCTCACCAAGCGCATCCTGCAAACCGCCGGGGTGACCACGCCCAAATGGCACGTATTCAGAACGCCCGACGATGCCAAAAACGTCGATTGGGCGGGCTTCCGGTTCCCGGTCTTCGTCAAGCCGGCTTTCGAGGGGTCCAGCAAGGGCATCCGCGTCACCTCGATGGTGGCGACGCCGGAACAGGCAGAGGAGCAGGTGTCGGCCCTTTTCGAGAGCTACGGACAGCCGGTGATGGCGGAAGAATTCATCGACGGCGATGAGGTCACCTGCGGCATCATCGGCAACCTGGGTGAAACCGGGGCCGAACCGCTGGTGCTGCCGCTGCGCGTCCTACCGCGGCAGAAAACCGGTCCGTTCATCTATTCCGTGGAAGTTAAAAGAAACTATAAACAAATGGTGGACTACGAGTACCCGGCCAGGCTGCCGCAGCCGGTGTTGGAGTGCCTGAAAGAGCAGGCGCTGCTGGTATATAAGACCCTGGGTTGCCGTGACTTCAGCCGCGCGGACTTCCGCATTTCCGCCGACGGGACGCCCCATTTCCTGGAGGTCAACCCCCTGCCGGGGTTGTCACTCGACAGCGACCTCTTTATCATCGCCACCGCGATGGGCTGGGGCCACGAAAGACTTATCCGGTCGGTTCTCGACGCCGCCCTGTCGAGGTACCCCCAACTATGCGGGTAGGTCTGGTATATAACCGGCATTTGCCTTCCCTTTATGACGCCATGGGCGAATCCGCGGCGGAATCCGGCGTCATGGAGGCGGTCAGGGCGGTGCGGCGGGCGCTCCGGGCGCTGGGTCATGATTTCACCGAAGTGCCGCTGTCGCCGCCGCTGGAAAGGGTAAGGGAAACCCTGGCCGGGATCCAGGCCGATGTCATTTTCAACCTGTTCGAGGGCTTTGCCGGCCTGCCGATGACCGAGGCGGCGGTAGCGGGCATCATCGAAGATTTGAGGCTTCCCTTCACCGGATCGCCAGCCGCCGCCCTGGCGTTAACGCTGGACAAGCCGGAGGCTATTCAGGCGCTGCGCGCCCGCGGCGTCCGCACGCCAAATTACCAGTTGCTGGACATGGATAACCTCGACAGTTTCAACCTGGATTTCCCCTGCATCGTCAAGCCCCGCGCCGATGACGCCTCCCACGGCCTGTCCGAGCGCAGCGTCGTTTTCGACCGGGACGCGCTTTTTCATGAGGTCAGGACGATGGTTGAACGGTACGACGGCGCGCCCGCCCTGGTGGAGGCCTTCCTGGGCGGACGCGAATTCAACGCCACCGTTTGGGGCGTGAAAAACCCGGAAGTGCTGCCGCTGTCCGAGATCATGTATTCCCTGCCCGACGGGCTGCCGAAGATACTCACCTTCGCCGCTAAATGGGAACCCCACAGCATGTACTTCAAGCATACCGCGGTCAAGTGCCCGGCCGAGGTGACCAAGGAGCTGGGCGCTGAGATCCGGGAGGCGGCGATGGCCGCGTTTCTGGCAGCGGGCTGCCGCGGTTACGGCCGGGTGGACATGAGGCTGGACCGGGACGGCCGCCCGGTGGTCATGGAGATCAACGCCAACCCGGATATCGCCCCGGGCACCGGCGTCGCTCGCCAGGCTAAAGCCGCCGGGTATTCCTACAAGGGTATGGTGGAGGCGATCATAAATTTCGGGCTGGAATCTTCGTGAACGTCATTTATCGCCCGCTCGAACCCGCCGACAAGGCGGCGATCATGTCTTTTCTCGGCCGCGTCCCGGAATTCGCCCCGGATGAGATACCGGTGGCCGAAGAAGTGCTGGACGCCTGCACCGGCAACCCGCTGACATCAGGCTATTATTGCCTCATCGCGGAGAACGATGGGCGGGTGGCCGGTTATGTCTGCTACGGCAATACGCCGCTCACCAAAGGCAACTGGGAGATTTACTGGATCGCCGTCGATCCGGTGTCACAGGGGCTGGGCATCGGGCGGGAACTGATGCGCCGGGCCGAGGCCGGTATCCGCTCACGCGGCGGCTGGCAGGTGACGCTGGAAACATCCTCGACGCCGCTATACGACAAGACCCGCCGCTTTTACCTGAAATGCGGCTATGCGGAGATAACCCGGATACCTGATTTCTATGACCGCGGCGACGACCTGGTCATGTATTTCAAAAAACTCGATCAGGCTTCGGAAGACCGGCAATAGAACCCTCCCTCGACCGGTTTCAGCTCGCATTCGGCGCAGAGACAACCGGCTTCGGCGTCAGCCTGCGCCTTAACTCCGGTCCGGCGGCAGAAGAGAGCGGGCAAAACGGACACATCGGTCTCATCGGCAAAAAGGCTGCCCAGGAGGGCTTTCAGGCGGCTGCTGTTGCACTCTCTGACTCCCGATACTTCACATTCGATGCAACGGCACCGCAACGCATCCTGATGAGACTCGATCGATTTTTCTTCATTCATTGATTAGTCCTGCCCCAAACGATGTCAAAAACTGTTTCTTATTGTATAATGAAGTTTAACATGAACGATAGCAATAATCCCTGCGCCGAAGTATTCCAGGAACTGGCCGAACTCAGGGAGCGCCAGGCCGCTCATGACGCCATTGAGGCCGCGGAAAAACAGGCCCTTCGCGAAAGCGAGGCAAAATTCCGCATGCTTTTTCATAACGCCAACGATGCCATCTACCTGTGGGAAGTGCGTGACGGCATGCCGACCAGTCTTCTTGAAGCTAACGCGGTAGCCGCTCGCCGCCTGGGCTATGACCTTCAAGAGATGCCAGGATTGAAGACGACCGATATCTCGCTGAGCAAACCTGACGAATCCGCAGCGATCGTGGCCCGGCTGCTACGGGACAAACACGGCACCTTCGAGACGGTGCACCGGACCCGCGACGGATCTACCTTCCCGGTGGAAGTCAGTTCTCATATCTTCCAGCATGGCGATAAAACGGTCATCCTGTCCATCGCCCGTGATATTTCGATTCGGAAAAAAGCGGAACACGATCTCACCGTACTGTACCACCGGGAAAAAGAACTTCGGGAAGAGTTGGAAGCCGAGATAGCCAAGCGCATCGACTTCACCCGCTCACTGGTGCATGAGCTTAAGACGCCCCTGACACCGATGATCGCTTCCGGCGAGGCCCTCCTTGAGATCCTGGAGGGTGAGGACGAGCTCCGCCTGGCCGGAAACATCTTTCGCGGCGCGATGAACCTGGAACGGCGTATCAACGACCTGCTGGACTTCGCCCGCGGGGAAATGGGCGTCCTCAAGGTCTCCCGCCAGCCGCTGGATATTACCCCCCTCCTCCTCGACCTGGCGGCGGAGGTATCGCCCCAGTTCGACCGCAAGAACCAATCTCTGGAACTGGTGCTGGCCGACAAGATCCCGCTGGTTCTGGCCGATGAGGACCGGCTGCGCCAGATTTTACTCAATCTGCTCACCAACGCCGCCAAGTTCACCCAACGCTGCGGTCAGATTACACTTGGCGCTCAGGTTGATGGTAAAATGTTAAAGTTAAGTGTGGCTGATAACGGCCGGGGTATAGACACGACGGAGCAGGAGCACATCTTCAAACCCTATTACCGGGCGGAGAAAGAAACTAACCCGAACGACGGAATGGGCATAGGACTTACTTTATGTAAGATGCTCGTCACCCTGCAGGGCGGAGAGATCTGGTTTAACAGCGAAAAAGGCCGGGGCAGCACCTTTTATTTTACGCTGCCGCTGGCCAACGATATGGAGCGATAAAAAAGTGAACAAACCTGAGCTGACCGTGGTGCTCATCGAGGACGATGCCGAGATCGTGGAGGCGGTGACGCTTACCTTTAAGATCCGGTGGTCGCAAGCGACGTTTCTTTCCAGCCCTTCAGGGGAAGAAGGCATCAGCCTGGTGGAAAAACACAACCCCGATCTGGTCATCCTGGACCTGGGCTTGCCGGACATGAACGGGTTTAACGTTTTAAAGGAAATCCGCCGCTTCAGCCACGTGCCCGTCATCATCCTGACCGCCCGTGGAGAAGAGGCCGATATCGTCCGCGGCCTGGAACTCGGGGCTGATGAATATATCGTCAAGCCGTTCCGTCAGATGGAACTGCTGGCCAGGGTCAAGGCCATTCTTCGCCGCCACGAAACATCCGGCGACGAATTACCTCTGACTGTCGGCGGCATGAGCCTGGGGCCTTCCATCCGCGATCTGACGCTGAGAGGACACCGGGTCAACCTGACCCGTACCGAGGGTATCGTCCTGAGCCAGTTGATGCGCAGTGTCGGCCACCCGGTCAGCCATGCCGCTCTGGCGAGGGCTCTCTGGGGTGAGGAATACCCCGGCGCCGCTGAAAGTCTGAAGGTCTATGTCCGCCATTTGCGGGAGAAGATCGAGGAAAACCCGTCCGATCCCAAGCTGCTGCTGACCCGCATCGGCGCCGGTTATCAACTGGCCAAACCGGAATAATTGAGAACAAGATGCCATGCTATACCGGGATGCGGCACTCCTGCCGGACCGGTATAGCTTTCCCCAAGGTCTGCGAATGAATACTTTGAAAGTCGCCATGCTGCACCTCGACCCCCGCCCCGGGGAACTTGAGTATAACCGCGCCTTTATCGAGCGGGCGGTGAGGCTGGCCGCGGATAAAGGGGCAAAATTCATTCTCACCCCGGAACTGGTGGAGAGCGGCTATCACTTCCCGGATCATATCGGCACCGATTGGATCGGTGAAGGTTCCAGGGCCTGGCTCGACCGGATGTCAGGCACAGCCGCCGAACTGGGGGTCACCATACTGATCGCGACCGCCGAACGTGACGAATCCACTGGGCTGCTGCATAACACCGTTTTCGCGTTGACGGATAAGGGTGAGATTGCCGGTAAACACCGCAAGATCAATATACATCCGGCGCATTGTGCCGAATCCTGGGCTGATATCGGCCAGGCGCTTGAAGTTATTGACCTTCCGGAACTCAGGATCGGCGTACTCATCTGCGCTGACGCCTGGCGCCCATCTCTTGCCGCCGCGCTTGCGGCCAAAGGTGCGGAAATCATTATTTCCGCGGCTAACTGGGGCGAGAAACCATGCCCGCCCAGCAATTGCTGGGAGCATCGAAGCCAGGAAACCGGTATCCCCGTTTGGGTATGTAACCGAACCGGAGATGAGCATCAGCTCAATTTTGAAGACGCATCGAGCGTCGTTGCTGCGGGCGGTGAAAGACTGTTAAGTCACGCCGGTCCAGGGTCAGTAGTGCTGTTATTCGATTGGGACCATAAACTAAAAACACCGCTCCAAACTGAGTTTGAAGCGGTGCCGGTGACCTGACCTGTTTTTTTAGCTGCTACTTCACCGTAGGATAAGCCGCGGCCTCCCAGGCAACGATGCCCCCGTCCATGTCGTAGACTTCTTTGAACCCCAGATCCTTCATCACATTAACCGCCTGGCCTGACCGGTTGCTGGTGCGGCAGTAGACCAGGTACGTTTTATCTTTGTCCAGCTTTCCAACCTCAGTACTGAAATTGCTGGCGTTGAAATCGATCATGATTGCGCCTTCGATGTGACCGGCAGCGAACTCTGATGGAGTGCGCACGTCCAGTATGACGAAATCCGCCTTCCCGCTGTTCTCCTGGATCATGGCGAAAGCCTCTGAGGCCGATATTTCCTTAATGATCTGGCTTCCAGAGGTCGTTGGCGCGGTAGTTCCAGTGGAACATCCGGCAAAGGAAATCGCCAGAACAGCCGCAAGAATAATGGTCGCTAGTTTCCGCAAGATACTACTCCTTCATGGTATGCGAATTAGTGGAATACCTCTCATTATACCTCCGGTAAGCAGTATCGGCCAAATCGGCGGCAAAAAGGAGCGGCGGGGTTTTCACCCCGCCGCTCCTTCCCGTAGCCGATTACCAGTCTACTTGATGTCGGGCTTCTTTTCCGATGTTTTGTAGTGATGGGCCGAGTCAGTGAGCTCGGCGAAAGCGGCTTTAGCCTCGTCGACGGAAGCGCCGTCGTCAAGAGTGGAGGTATCGCCGATAGTGGCGCCGGTAGCCACCGCTTTGAGGAGCCGTCGCATGATCTTGCCGGAACGTGTCTTAGGCAGCAGGTTGACGAAGAAAATCTCTTCCGGAGTGGCCAGGGTGCCGATGGTAGCCCTCAGATGGCGGGTGAGCTCGTTCTTGATCTCCACCGAAGGCGTGGTGCCTTTGCGCAGGGTGACGAAGAGGATGATAGCCTCGCCCTTGACCTCATCCGGGCGGGAGCAGGCGGCGGCCTCGGCCACGGCTGAATGGCCGACAATGGCGCTCTCCAGCTCCGCGGTGGAGATTCGGTGGCCGGCCACCTTGATGACTTCATCAGCGCGGCCCAGGAGCCACAGGAAGTTATCCTGATCCTTCATGCAGTAGTCACCCGGCAGATAATATCCGGGGAAGCGCGACCAGTAGGTTTTTTCGTAGAGCTCCGGGTTGCGGTAGATATCCAGCAGCATACCCGGCCATGGTTTGCGGATGACGATAAAGCCGGTCTGGCCGTTGGGCAGTTCCTTGCCGTCGGCATCCAAAACGGCTACATCAACGCCGGGCATCGGTTTAGTGGCCGAACCGGGTTTGAGCGGATGCGCCTGGATACCGGGGGTCGGCGAGATCATGAAGCCGCCGGTCTCCGTCTGCCACCAGGTGTCAGAGATGGAAATGCGCTCATGACCGATGTTACGGTAATACCACAGCCAGGCTTCCGGATTGATCGGCTCGCCTACTGAACCCAGCATTTTCAGGCTGGATAGGTCGTGCTTGGCAGGCCATTCCTCGCCGTGGCGCATGAACATGCGGATAGCGGTAGGAGAGGTGTAAAAGGTAGTAACGCCGTATTTGGCGATGATCTGCCACCAGCGGTCGATACCCGGGTAATCCGGCGCGCCTTCGTACATCACCGAGGTCAGCCCTAATTCCAGCGGTGCGTACACCACGTAACTGTGGCCGGTAATCCAGCCGATGTCGGCGGTGCACCACCAAACGGTCTGCGCATCGGTTTTGAAGGCCCACTGCAGCGTCTTGGCTATCCACAGCGAGTAACCGCCAGTACCGTGGAGGATACCCTTGGGTTTACCGGTGCTGCCGGAAGTGTAGAGAACGAACAGCGGATCGTTGGCGTCCATCTCTTCCGGGGCGACGTACTCGTCGCATTCCGCCAGGATGTCGCTCAGCCAGACGTCACGCGCCGGGTCCATCTCAACATGGTGGCCGGTGTGCTTGACGACGATGATCTTCTCCACGCAGGGACACTTGGAAGCCGCCTCGACGGCGTTGTCTTTCAGGGGAAGGATCTTGCCGCGGCGGTGCATGCCGGTTGCGGTAACGATAACCTTAGCCTCGACATCTTCAACCCGGTCGGCCAGCGCCTGGCCGGAAAACGCCGAGAAAACAACGGTGAAGATCGCGCCGATACGCGCACAGGCCAGCATGAAAATGGGCAGAGCCGGGATCATCGGAAGATAAAGAGCCACCTTATCGCCCCGTTTGACACCCAGGCGCTTGAGCGCAGCGGCGTAGTTGTTGGTCAGGCGGTACAGTTCAGCGTAAGTGAGAACCTGGCTATCGCCCAGTTCGCCTTCCCAGTAAAAAGCGACTTTGTTCTTTACTTCTGTCTTCATGTGGCGATCCAGGCACTGGTAGGACAGGTTCAGCTTGCCGCCGACAAACCAGCGGGCATAAGGAGCTTTCCAGTCCAGCACCTTGTCCCAGGGTTTCATCCAGTCCAGACTCCTGGCCTGTTCCGCCCAGAAACCTTCTGGGTCTTCAATCGACCTCCGATGCATCTCGTCATACTCGCCGGAAGGCGAGTAATAACTGCCGGTGGGCAAATGGGCGACGCGGGTGTCTCCTTGTGTCATCGTTTTCATCCTTTCTTATATTACGGTTTCGATATTATCGGTTAATTACTCATGATGGTGCCTGGCCATACCGCAGCTCCGGAAAGGGTAAGAGAGGGCGGCGTATAAACACCGTCAGCCAGTGCTGAATCGTCGATATGATCACTCGACGCGATGCGGCAATGATCGCCTATGATAGATAAAATCACCGAACTGTCATCCCCGATGTTGACGCCCGGCCAGAGGAGGGACCCGCTGACGGACACACGGTTTCCAAGTTGGCACCCTGCGCCGATGACCGCCGGTCCGGTTACGATGGCATTGGCGCCGACACGGCAGTTTTCACCAAAAACGACATTGCCGCTTATCTCAGCGCTGGGATCTACTGATGTTCCTTCGCCCAGGTGGACGCCGGGGGACGGGGTTCCGGCGCAGTTGCAAACACCGTTCAACATATCGATATTGAGTTGGTAGTATTTTTCCCGGTTGCCCATATCAATCCAGTAGGCGCCCGTGGTATCGAAAGAATAAAAGGGTTGTTTGTCTTTCAGGAGCAGTTGGAAAGTCTCCCGTTCAATGCTCGTCAGGGTGTCGGGTTTGATAAAATCGAGCACTTCCGGCTCCAGCAGGTAGCAGCCGGCGTTAATCATGTTGGTGGTGATCTCATCCGGCTTCGGCTTCTCGATGAAGCGCCGGATGCGCCCGTCAGTCTCAGTTTCCACCAGCCCGAAAGCGGACGGATTATCCACCGGCGTCAGGGCGATGGTGGCTGTTGCCTTCTTCGACCGGTGCGAATGCAGCATCGCCGAAAAATCGATAGTGGAAAAAACATCGCCGTTCAAAACAAAAAAAGTCTCGTCAAGGTGGCGTTCGCAATTTTTGATGCCACCGGCGGTGCCCAGCGGCCGGGTCTCATCCACGTAGACAACCTTGATCCCCAAACCACTGCCGTCACCGAAGTAGCTCTCCATCTGAGCGGCCAGGTGACCGCGGGTCAGGATGATCTCATCTACCCCGTGATGCATCAACTGCCCGACCACGTGGGCCATGAAAGGCTTATTCAACACCGGCATCATGGCCTTGGGGGTATTGATGGTCAGCGGCCGCAACCGGGTACCCAGACCGCCTACCAGGATCAGCGCTTTCATCGAATGCCGATGTCCACCTTCCAAACGTAATATTGAAAAGGCATACCTTACCGGTGGGAACTCTTCTATCTTATAGGAACTAGTACCTTTAAATCAAGCGTTAGTACCGGAATATTCGATTACCGCCGCCCGCAGGAATCCTATCATCGAAGTTATCATCGATCCTTCAGGATTTTACATGCAGCCGCAGCAGCACGGGCGCGGTGGCTGAGGCGATTCTTTTCATCGGGCGCGATCTCCGCCATCGTTTTTCCCAACTCCGGGAGAGAAAAGACCGGGTCGTAACCGAAGCCGTTGCTTCCATGCGGTTCGAAGGCGATGCGTCCTTCTACGACGCCTTCGGCAAAGCGCAGACCGCCGTCCGGAACAGCGATGGCTATGACGCAACGGAAACGGGCGGTACGTTTTTCAACGGGCACTTCCCACAGGATTTTCAACAGCAGGGCGTTTCTTTCGGCGTCACCGGCCCCCTCACCGGCGTAGCGGGCGGAGAGCACACCCGGCGCGCCTCCCAAAGCGTCCACCTCCAGGCCTGAATCGTCGGCTAGGGTCAGCATACCGGAAGCCGCAGCCAGGGCTCGAGCCTTGAGTGCGGCGTTTTCGGCGAAGGTCGTTCCGGTCTCGGCGACTTCCAGTTCAATTCCCCTTTGCCCGGGGGTTACCAGTTCATAGCCGCAGGTGGAGAGGAGTTCGGTGTATTCCCGCAATTTACCGGGGTTATTGGTGGCCAGCAGCAATTGCGGTCGAGTCATCGCCAGTCACTTCGCTCAGGATATGTCATCGATGGCATGAACGGCGCACCTCCGGGACCTAGATATCGATCGCCCAAAAAAGAAGTGCCCCTTCCCTCCAGCGCAATCGCGATAAGAAAGGAAGGGGCAGACCTCGATTTTTGTTAGATAGGTTCGAAGCGCTCGGCCAACTTGCGGGAGACCTGCGGCATGGTGGTGTATTCCATCTCATCCAGCGGCAGGCGGTGGGGCTCAAAAGGTCCGTGCTCACGCATGATATAAGCCATGTCGTTGGCCATTTCGCGGGCTTTGTCGTAGGAGCGGTCGGCGAAGAAATCGCGCGGACCGACCAGGTGGCCGTCGGACAACTGGAAACCCTGGGCGATGACCCGCGGGGGGCCGTCGAAACGGGTCGGCAGGCTGTCGGCAACGCTCACGGGCATCAGCGGCCCATAATGAGACCCGCGCATCCAGCCTTCCACGAAGTAAGGCTTGGCGAACGGCTCAAGAACTTCGCCCACAGCGGGGAAAGCGCCCTGGCAGCGGACGATGCACACCGGGTCGTCCTTGCCGACATAGCGCCCGGCCAAAAAGGCCAGTTTCTGAGTGGAGGACGACGCGGCGATCTCGCCGCTCTTGGTATAGACCGCCTTGACCGGGTAACGGTTGGCGGCGCCGATGAAGACGAGGAGGTCGTAGATCTCTTCCGGCGTGGAGAAGGTGATCTTCTTGCTCTCTTTGACATCATGCACTTCGAATTTGAAGCCCATGTGCATGTTCTCGGCAATAACCAAGCCGATAGTGTTGAAGGGATCGGCGAACATCTTGTACAGCGGCATGTTCCAGGCGCCGGACGAGGTTTTGTCGGCCATGAAGATGACGATCGGTTCTGATGGCCGCTCCTCAAACTCCATCTCCGCCGCGCCGGGGCCCATGCCCTTGATATTGCCTGAGAAAGCGTCGGTCAAAAGGTCCTGCCCGGCGCCGTAGAGCTTCAATTTCTTGGCGACCTCGGTGCACGCCACGAAGGTATCCCAGGCCATCTCATGGATATCGGCGTCGTTCTCACCTTTCTGGTGGGTCATTATCAGTTGCAGGTCGTCGCCGCATTTGGTGACGTGATAATCGATCAAAAGGCCGCTTTCCTTGGCCTTAGCTAGTTTATTGTCTGCCTCGCAAAGGCAATCAGGATGGGAATCGGAATGGCCGACAAAGCCGCCGATATCGGCTTTGATGACGCTCAGGGTTACTTTCATGGGCTTTCCTCCGAGTTTATTTAATAGTCGATGCCCTTGCGGGCGCGGATGCCTTCGTTAAGAGGGTGCTTGATCATCAGGATCTCGGATACCAAGTCAGCCATCTGGACCAGCCGGGGGTCTGCGTTTCGGCCGGTGAGAATAAGCTCCACGCATTCCGGTTTCTGCTCGATCATATTGACCATTTTTTCAATGTCGATCAGGCCGCCACCCACCGCGGCGTTGATCTCATCGAGGACGATAACGTCATAATCACCGCTGGTCATCGCTTTGAAGGCGGCATCGAGATGCGCTGAGGCTTCCGCCCGATGTTCCGGCGTTATATTGCCTTTTCGAGCCCAGCCTCGAAAACCGAAGGTGTCGACAGTCACATGGGGCAGACTCTTGAGAATTTTGAACTCCCCGTGATCGAAATGCTCATTGGCTTTCATCATAAAGAGCATATAAACCCTGAGACCATGACCGGCAGCCCTTATGGAGGTCCCGATGGCAGCGGAGGTTTTACCTTTGCCGTGGCCGGTAAAAATGTTCACCAAGCCTTTTTCCAACCGGCAGCCGTTATCGGATATTTCGTTCTGGGTCAAAACCGGCCTCCAAGTTTAAATGCCAGCACCGAGCTGAAGCGAGGAACGTTCAAACTTAACCAGTTTAACAAGGCCGTATGGTAGTGTCAAGAAACTTTAAAGTCCTAAAAACACCCCGCTCGCGCCCCCGTGCGCAACCTCAGCCTGCCGGCAAGATCTTTCCAATCGGCTTCGCCATATGTCCCCACCGGGATAGGCTCAGTCAGTGCGGGTAACGTAGTTACGCAACGTCCCAATCCCCTCTATCCTGACCTCGACAGTATCCCCCGGATGCATCGGCCCAATACCGCTCGGCGTTCCGGTGGCGATGACGTCCCCGGGCAGCAGCGTCATCACGTGAGACACGAAATGGATGAGGTAGTCGATGGGATAGATGAGGTCGACGGTATTGCCGTGCTGTTTCCTCTCCCCATTCAACCATGTCTCCACCGTCAGTGAAGACGGGTCGATACCGGTAGTTATCCACGGCCCCACCGCAGCGAAAGTGTCGAAGCCTTTGGCGCGCGTCCATTGGCCGTCCTGTTTCTGCAGGTCACGGGCGGTGACATCGTTGAAACAGGTGTACCCTAGTATTGAATCCCGGGCGGCCTCACGGCTTACCCGCCACACCGGCTTTTTGATGACGACAGCCAATTCCGCCTCATAGTCAACACGCTGTGAGGACGGGGGATAGATGATATCCGCTTCCGGGCCGATGACAGCGGTCGAGGGTTTCAAAAAGATCAGCGGCGCGTCCGGAATGGTGTGGCCCATCTCTTTGGCGTGGCCGTGGTAGTTAACGCCCAGGCAGACAATCTTGGAAGGCGCGCAGGGCGCCAGCAGCTTCACCGAATCCAGCGGATAGACCAGGCCGGAGAACTCGATGCCTTTGAACGGAGGGGCAGCCAGGGCTTTAACGGTGTCGCCTTCGAGGACGCCGTAGTGTTCGCTATTGTCAGGGGCGGTAAAACGTACGATATTCATATGAAGGCATTTTAGCTTTTCGGCGACGGGGGTACAAGTCGGATCGATACTAATTTATTGTTCATGACTATCGACCTCCCATATCGGTCTACCTCCAAGCTTTGCAAACACGGCGGTGTTGAACTTATAATGGGATGATTTTCGGCTTTGGAGAGACTATGCCCGCACCTGTTGTGGCCTTTGTCGGCCACTCGGAATCAGGCAAGACCGGCTACCTGGAACGGCTGCTGCCGGAACTGACGCGCCGCGGCTTGAAAGTGGCCACGGTGAAGCATGTGCCGCAGCACTTTCACCCCCATACCCCCGCCCGGGACACGGAGCGCCACCTGGCGGCCGGCGCGGCGGCTACAGTGGCCAGCACCGGCGATGCGCTAATACTGACCAAGCCGTTCACCGCGGAAGCGCCCTTCGAAGAGATCGGCCGGCTGCTGGGGGATGAATACGACCTCATCCTGGCAGAGGGTTTCAAGCAATCCGGCGTCCCCAAGATCGAGGTCTGGCGGCAGGGGATCGGCAGGCCCCTGGAGAACCTGAAAAGCCGGGTGGCGGTGGTCACCTCCGACGACTACCCGGGCACGGCGCCCCGGTTCTTTACGCTGGACGACCTTTCCGGCATGGCCGATTTCCTGGAAAAAGGCTTCGTCCAGCCGCAGAGGCAGCGGGTCAGCCTCCATATCAATGGAGCCCCGGTGACACTCTCGGCCTTTCCGAGGGAATTCATGGCAAATATCGTGGGCGCGCTGGTGGCCAGCCTTAAAGACGTGCCTCCGGCAAAATGGCTGGAGATCAGGTTAAAAAAAGACTCGGAAGATGTGTCTTCATAATATTTACATATTTCTCTGCTATCATCCGGCAACGTCATTACGTTATTTAAAGAAAACGAGGTTACTCACTTGGTCAAGAAGAAGCACAAACACCCCGTCCACCAGGGTATCAAGCTGTCACAGAAAGCCCAGTCCAAGCTAGCCAAACAGCGCAAACAGCAGAAACTGACCCGCTGGATCGGCTTGGGTGTTATCGGCGCCGTAGTCCTTATCCTCAGCGTCGGCTGGGTCACCCAGTGGCTGCTACCCGTGTACATCCCGCTGCAGAAGACGGTGCTCACCGTTAACGGTACCGACTATAGCGCCGGTTACGTTTCCAAGATGGTCAACTTCTACAATGGCGACAACGCGGCCAACGCCTTGTTTTTCATCGATTTCGTCATGGGACAAATCGAAGAAATGGAATTGATGAAACAGGCGGCGGCGGAAATGGGCATCACCGTCAGCGACCAGGAAGTCAAAGACCGGCTCAAGGAAACAGAGTTGGAAGATAACGCCGTCAGCCGCGACATTGTCCGCGCCTCCCTGCTGGCGCAGAAGATTAATGATGAATATATCGACGGCCTGGTGCCTACCTCTGCCGACCAGCGCCATTCTCTGGTCATGCTCCTGGAGAGCGCAGCGCAAGCCGAAGAGGTCAAAGCGCGGCTGGAAGCCGGCGAGGCTTTCGCCGATATCGTGACCGAGCTTTCTCTGGACAGCACTACCATTACCGAAAAAGGCGATATGGGCTTCAACCCGATAGGAATCATCGACGGGCAGCTCTTCGCCGAGGGTCTTGACACCGCGGTGAACGCTGCCGGTGAGGGAGAGATCGGTTTCTTCTACGACGAGAACAAGAGCAAGCAATTGGGCTACTGGGTGGTCAAGGTAACCGAGCGGCAGACAGAGAACGAAGCCCAGAAGGTCCACGTCTTCGGCATGCTGTTGCCGACCATTGAAAAGGCTGAGGAAGCCCGACAGAGGGTTATCGACGGAGAAGACTTCGAGACAGTCGCCAAAGAAGTATCCCAGGACGCGACTTCCAAGGAAAGCGGCGGCGACCTGGGATTGCTAACACTGGGGCAAAACACCCCGCCCTTCGCTACCTATATCTTCGATGAGAACACGCCTCTTAATGATCTGAGCGCGCCCATCCTGACCAAAGACTCCAACACTACCGGCGCCTGGTGGCTCTACCAGATTGCTGCGGTGGAAGAAAATCGGACGATCGACGAGGAAGACCGCGACACCCTGCTCAATCAGGCCTTCTCCGATTGGCTGGAAGAGGTCAAGGCCGATCCGGCTAACGTGATCGAAACGGTGGAGTTAACCCTCGAACAACGCGATCTGATCGCCACGCAGTCACTCAACTAGGCGAAAAGGACAAGGATAATGAGCAAACCGGCTATCGGTATAGGGTTAATCGGCATCGGCATCATCGGCGGGGCGGTGGCGCGGGGTTTGCGTGACCGCGCCGCGCGGCTGTCGGAGCAGATCGGCTGCCCGGTGGAATTGCGGCGAGTCAAAGTGGCGCCCATGGACCTGACCCGGCCTATCATCGCAGAGTTCCCAACGGATACCTTCACCACCGATGACGATGACTTCTTCAACACCCCGGACATGGATATCGTCATCGAGGCCATGGGCGGCGAATACCCTGCCTTCAACTACCTGGAACGGGCGTTGTTGAGCGGCCGCCACGTGGTCAGCTCCAACAAAGAGGTAATCGCCAAGCACGCCGCGGAGCTCCTGGAGTTGGCGCGGCGGAACAACGTCGGCCTGCGCTTCGAAGCCAGCGTCGGTGGCGGCATCCCCCTGTTGCAGCCTTTCCAGTACGACCTTTCGGTCAATGAGATCAAGGGCATCTCCGCCATCATCAACGGTACCACCAACTACATACTGACCAACATGGCCTGCGAGGGCATACCATTCGCTGACGCCCTGCGCCAGGCGCAGGAACTGGGCTACGCCGAACGCAACCCGGCCAACGATATCGAAGGCTTCGATTCCGTCTATAAGCTGGCCATCATGGCTATGCTGGCCTTCCAGATCGAGGTCAAGCCAGAAGATATCTACCGTGAAGGCATCACCAAACTAGAAACCCAGGACTTCCTGTATGCCACGGAACTGGGCTTCGTCATCAAACTCCTAGCCATCGCCAAGGAAGACGATGGCGACATCGAACTGCGGGTCCATCCGGTCTTTCTGCCGAGGGACAACTTCCTGGCTAAGGTGGACGGTGTCTTCAACGCCGCCCTTATCACCGGCGACCTGGTGGGCGATGTCATCTTCTCTGGCCAGGGGGCAGGAGCGGCGGCCACTTCTTCCGCTGTCATCGCCGACGCGCTAGCCGCCGCCCAGGATGTGGCCTCCGGGGTCGGTAACCGTATGCGCTGGCGCTTGGGCGGAACCAAGCGGCTGTTGCCAATGACCGAGGTGGTTACCCGCTACTATTTCCGCCTGAACGTAGCCGACAAACCGGGGGTACTAGCCCAGATCGCCGGCATCTTCGGCGATAACGGCATCTCCATCGCCTCCGTCATCCAGAAAGAGGTCAACGAAGCCTCGGAAACTGCGGAACTGGTCATCATGACCCACCTGGCCCGCGAAAGCGCCGTACGCCAGGCCGTGGAGGCCCTGCGGCAGAACGATTCCATCAAGGCGGTCAATAATTTCGTTCGGGTAGGCGTGTAAAAAAGACATCGGCCCAACACAGCCCCCCTCCAGGCGCATTGGATATTGGTATTTATTGGATTTGGTATTATTGGTATTATTGGTATTATTAACTCAGGTCTCTAACACTAAAGGACAAAAGCCAATATGAAAAACGGCGTCATCGCTCAATACAAAAAATACCTGCCGGTAACTGAAAACACCCCCCTCATCACCCTGGGCGAAGGCGATACGCCGCTGGTGCGCTCGCCGCGGCTGGAACTGGAATTCGGCGTCAAAGAGCTGTATTTCAAACTGGAAAGCTGCAATCCCTCCGGCTCTTTCAAGGACCGCGGCATGGTCATGGCCGTGGCCAAAGCACTGGAGGCCGGTTACAAGGCTGTCGCCTGCGCCTCCACCGGCAACACCTCGGCGTCGGCTTCCGCGTATGCCGCCGCCGCCGGCATCGAGTCCATCATCGTCATCCCCAAGGGCAAGATCGCCCTCGGCAAGCTGGCCCAGGCTATCGTTTACGGCGCCCGGATCGTGATGATCGACGGTAACTTCGACGACGCCCTGCGGCTGGTCCGGGAACTCACCGAAGCGCGCCCGGTAGCCCTGGTTAACTCGGTCAACCCGAACCGGATCGAAGGCCAGAAAACCGCCGCCTTCGAGATATGCGACGCCCTGGGGCAGGCACCCGGCATGCTCTTTTTGCCCGTGGGCAACGCCGGCAATATCACTGCCTACTGGAAGGGTTTCAAGGAATACCATCAAGCCGGGATAACCGGTTCGATGCCTAAGATGATGGGCTTTCAGGCGGCAGGGTCGGCCCCCATCGTCCTGGGCTACCCGGTGGAAAAGCCAGAGACCATCGCCACCGCCATCCGCATCGGCAATCCGGCTTCATGGAAGCAGGCCGAGGCGGCCAGGGAGGAGTCCGGAGGCCTGATCGACGCCGTTTCCGATGAAGAGATACTGGAGGCGTATCATATCATGGCCGAAAAAGGCGGCATCTTCGGCGAACCCGCTTCCGCCGCTCCCCTTGCCGGCCTGATCAAGATGCACCGCCAGGGTTTCGACTTCCATCACCACCAGGTGGTCTGCGTCGTCACCGGCAGCGGCCTCAAGGACGCCGATACCGCCATCAAGGGCTTTTCCGGCCAGTTCATTGAGGTGTCCGCCAACCTTTCCGCCATGGAGAAGGCGCTGGGGTGGTGAGTCGCGAGCCACGAGTCACGAGTTGCGAGTCGTGAGTCGTAAGATTTGGGATTTGTTGAAATTTGGTGCTTGGAATTTAGAATTTTACGATGAAGCAAGTTTCTGAAAGCGTCGGCGCTTATTACCACCATTACCCACGGATCGCTGTGGCCGTCGGTGCTTATCACGAGGGTAAAAACAATGCCATGATCGCCGGCTGGCACACTCCGCTGTCTTTCAACCCGCCGCTCTTCGGGGTGTCGTTGTCTCCCCGGCGCTTCACTTACAAGATGATCGTCGAAAGCGGCGAGTTCACCGTCAATTTCCTGCCCGCCTCGGCGGCAGGACTGATCGCCGCCCTGGGCGGCAGCAAGGGCGCTGCCGTGGACAAGTTCGCCGCCTTCAATGTCGCCCGAGACATCCCGTTGAAGACCAACGCCCCTGTGCTGGCCGATGCCTACGCCGCTTATGAGTGCAAGCTGTTAGAAGACCGCCAGTTTGGCGATCATCAGTTGCTGGTCGGCGAGGTGGTGGCAGTACACAGCCTGGCCGAGGCTTTCACCGCGGAAGAGACGATTGATCTCAAGTCCATCACTCCGGCATTTTACATGGGCAACGACAAATATATCACCAAATTCAAAGCTGCCATAGAAACCTTGGAACGCCATAAATTCGGCCAACCGGGCGTTCTCTAGATGGATTTCGCCGCCCCGAATCGCATCGAAGCATAAGTGAGTCCAAAAACCAGGAGGCACTAATTTTGATAAATGAAAACATCATTGAATCCGCCATCACAAACATACTCAAGGCCATCGGCGACAATCCTGAACGTGAAGGCCTGAAAGAAACACCCCAGCGCGTCGCCCGGATGTACGCTGAGATATTCTGCGGCATGGGGAAAAACCCGGCCGAGGATCTCAAAGTGGGCTACGAGTTAGGCCACCGGGAAATGGTCATCCTCAAGGACATCCCGTTCTATTCCATGTGCGAACACCACCTGCTGCCGTTTTCCGGCGTGGTCCATATCGGCTATGTGCCCGGTGCCGAGGGGCGCGTCGTCGGCATTTCCAAACTGGCCCGGGTGGTTGAAACCATCGCCCGCCGTCCCCAGATCCAGGAACGCATGGCCACGGAAATAGCAGACGCTATCGTAGAAGGTCTTAATCCGGACGGCGTCGGCGTGGTCATCGCCGCGGAGCACATGTGCATGACCATGCGCGGCATCAAGAAACCAGGGTCCCGCGTCATCACTTCCGCTTTGAGAGGCGGCTTCGCCAAACGCGCCGCCACCCGCGCCGAGTTTATGTCACTTATTCAGTGATTATCAACTTCCCTGATTTGCGCCCCTAATATTAAGCGCCTATAATATCGGTTCGGCCATTAACGACTTTTAATACAACTGGAGGACGCCCAAAGCCTGTGGAAGTCTCTGAAGTCAGCAAAAATAATAAACTCCTCATCGACGGCGTGCCGTTTGCCGTAGAAAACGTCAGCTTCGTCAAACCGGGCAAAGGCCGCGCCATATATCACCTGAAACTCCGGAACCTTATGACCGGCGTCCTCAGTGAGCCGACCTACCACTCCGGCGACAAGTTCGACGAGGCCAGCATCACCGTCCGCGACATGCAGTTCCTTTACGAAGAACATGGTCACTACCATTTCATGGATACCGGCAGCTTCGAGCAATACATCATGGACGAGACCATCGTCGGCGACAAGAAGTTCTACCTTAAAGACAGCCTCGGCGTTCAGGTGATGATGTGGGAAGAGCGCCCCATCGATCTCATCCTGCCCAAGGCGGTGGAACTCAAGGTGGTGGAAACCGAGTCTTCCATGAAGGGTGCTACGGTCACCGCTCAGCAGAAGCTGGCCAAGATGGAAACGGGCCTGGAGATCGGCGTGCCGGCCTTCATCAAGGAAGGCGAAGTGCTGCGCATCAATACCCTCACCGGTAGCTATGTGGAACGCGTCGTAGGCTAGACTCGTGGGTCTGGAGCGACTCGTTGCCAGGAAGGCCAACCTCATCCGCCGCGCTGAAATATTGCGCCTGACCAGGGGGTTTTTCCACGAGCGCCGTTTCCTGGAAGTGGAGACACCCCAACTGGCGGCGGCGCCGATTCCTGAAGCTTACATCGAACCTGTCGCCACCGAGCGCGGCTTCCTGCTGCCTTCCCCGGAGCTTTATATGAAACCGCTACTGGCGGCGGGATATGGCGACATCTTTCAGATATGCCGGGTTTTCAGAAAAGGCGAAAAAGGCGCCCAGCACCGCGAAGAATTCACCCTGCTGGAATATTACCGCACCGGCGCCGGGTACCTCGACCTGGCCGCCGAGACCGAAGAGCTGATCGTCTACCTCGCGGAATCACTGAACGGCTCGACGCTGCTATGTTATCAGGGCCGGACCATCGACCTCACTCCGCCCTGGCCCCGGCTTTCGGTTAAAGAGGCGTTTATGGATGCCTGCGGCTGGGACCCGGTAACCATCGACGACCCGGAGCGCTTCGATTTCGAACTGGCTACCAAGGTGGCCTCCATGCTCCCGGACCGCCCGCTTGTCCTCTACGATTTCCCTACTAAAATGGCCTCTTTAGCCCGCCTGAAACCCGGCGACAGCAGGGTGGCGGAACGCACTGAGATTTTCATCGGCGGGCTGGAACTGGCCAATATCTTCAGCGAACTAACCGATGCAGAAGAACAACGGAAGCGTTTCAAAGCCGAGATCGAGTTGGCGGCAGACCAGGGGCGGAAGGTGGATATGCCGGAAGACTTCATCGAAGCCCTGAAGGAATTGCCGGAGGCCGCGGGGGGGGCGCTGGGTATCGACCGGTTGGTGATGCTCCTATGCGATGCCGCTTCGATCGAAGAAGTGCTGGCCTTTCCGGGCTAAATTTCCACTAGAGCGAGGTGTTCCTCGGCGTCCGGAGCTTCCCACAGAGTGCCGGTGGGAGTAGTCACGGCGCTCCTTGATGAAAGCACCGCTCCGTTAAAAGTACCGACGCGGGTTATCTTGATGACTGTCGCACCAAATTTCCTGGCGATAGTATCGGAAACTGGGTGACCGGTGAAGGGCGGGTGGTTGGGGTCGGTCAGAGAAACCGGCAGGAAGACGTATTTGGAACCTTCGCACACAGCGTCGACCATTTTCCAGTAGATACAATCGGCGCAGATCATCAGTCCAACCCGTCCGAACGGTGTTTCGAACGTGACCGTGTCTTTGCCGGGGCAAATCTGAAGTTCCACCTCTTCACGGGTGATCTTGATCTTGCGATAGGCGGTTACCTGCTCCCCGCCTTTGAAGACGAAACACGTATTATAGTAGCAGTCACCCTCACGCTCCAGGATGCTGCCGCCGATGATGTAGCCTTTGAACTGAAGGCTCGCCCGCTTCAGCATATCGTAGGCTGGCAGTGCTGTTTCCTCCAGGCATGATTGTAAGGTGTAAGGTTTGCGAAAATCGCCGCCTGGGATGGAGAAGAATTCTGGCAGGGCGAAGAAGTCGGCGTCGGTGTTTACGATGGCATCATAAGCCTTAGCGATATTCGTTGCGGCATCGCCACTGTCGGCGATCTGATAGATGGCTACCTTCATGGTGCTTTAGGCCAGGCTCCGGCCCATGGAAGGGGACATCATGCCGTTCATATAACGCGTCATGAGTTCCAGCATAGATTGAACAACCGCGGCTTTGTATTCCTTGACCAGCGAACCAATCAGCTTCTGCACTGTGACGATCTCTTTCACCCGGTGCACATTGGCGCCGCAAAAAGCGAAACCACCGCTCAGGTGGCCCCGCTGGGCGTTGATGAGGGCGACGAAGATACAATAAGGACTTTCCTGAACGTTGCACGTTTTGACGCAGTGCTGGGGGCATTTGAAAGGTTTCTTTTGTCCTGCATTGACGCTGTCGATGTAGGCATTCCGGAGCGCCCGGCCGGGCATGCCCACCGGGCTTTTAATGATAACGGCGTCGCCTTCCTTAGCCTGAACGTAGGCTTCTTTGAAGATAGGAGAGGCGTCACATTCCTCGGTAGCCACGAAACGGGTAGCCATCTGAACGCCGCTGGCACCGAGGCGCAGCATCTGATAGATGTCTTCACCGCTATAAACCCCGCCACCGGCAATCACCGGTATAGGACGACCCGCTGCCTCGGCGAAAGGTTTGACCGCTTCGATAACTTCAGGTACCAGCCGCTCCAGGCGGTTTTCCGGTGAATCCAGTTCTTCGGCTTTGAAACCCAGGTGACCGCCAGCTTTCGGTCCTTCCACGACAAAACCGTCCGGTGTGTAGCCGAATTCATCCTGCCATTTTTTGCATAAAATGCGCGCTGCCCGTCCGGAGGAGACGATGGGTACCAGCTTAGTATGGCGGTTATCGCCCAATAATTCAGGCAGCCTCAGGGGCAACCCGGCGCCGGCGAAAATGATGTCTATCTTTTCCTCGATAGCCGCCTTGACCATCTCGGCAAAATCAGTCAGGGCTACCATGATGTTGACCCCCAGCACACCACTGGTCTTGGCGCGGGCGCGGCGGATCTCTTTGCGGAGACCGCGGATGTTGGCTTCAAAAAAATTCTTGGCAAAATCAGGTTCGAACAGTCCTACGCCGGCGGCGGCGATAACGCCGATACCGCCGGCATTAGCCACGGCTGAAGCCAAACCGGACAGGGAAATACCGACCGCCATGCCTCCCTGGACTATCGGAAGACGCGCCGTGTGCTGGCCGATCTTCAGCGGCGGCGGTTTGTGCCACTTCAACAGCTCTTCTACTTCAGACAGCGCCGAGCGCCCGATCGGTGTTTCCAATTCGGTCTCCTGTTGAGACAAATCTCATTGAAGGTTATAGTATTTCAGCCTTGTGGTCAAGTCAGGCCGAACGGTCCGGGGTAGAAGCGATAAGGTAACCTGTGCCGGCTTTGCTCTTGATAACGGCGGAAGAATCGTCATCCATTTCCAGTTTTCGGCGCAGACGGCCGATATAGACCCGGAGAGCATTGATCGAACCCGGATAGTCTTCTCCCCAAATAATTTCCGCCAACTTGCCGTGTTCCACGACATGGCCGTCGTAACGCATCAGTTGAGCCAGGATCATGCCTTCAGTACGGGTCAGGTCGATGGCAGTGCCTTTGCAGGTCGTAACGATGTTTCGCGCCGTATCCAGGGTCAGTGTGCCGCAATTCAGGATAGCCGGTTCATTGGATACGGCCTGTCGCCTCAACAACGTCCGTACCCGCGCCAGGAGTTCCATCTGGCGGAAAGGTTTAACGACGTAATCATCTGCGCCCCACTCAAGCCCTTTGACGATATCAGACTCGTCGCTGCGGGCGGTAAGAACCACGATAAGGACCTGTGAAATCTTACGTAATTCCTTGAGGACATCAAAACCGTCGGTGTCCGGAAGCCCCAGGTCTAAAATGATCAAATCCGGCGCACCGGATTGAGCTTTTGACAAGCCCTCCGCTCCAAAACGAGCGGTGTCCAGTTCCACCTCCGGCATGTTCACTCTAAAAGCCAACTCCAGGTAGTCAACAATCGCCCGGTCATCCTCAACGACAAGGATTTTCATGATTCTGTCTCCTTTATGTCAGAATTGCGTATTTTGCCCGGAATACTGAAACCGAACATGCTTCCTTTGCCTGGTTGGCTTTCAACCCAGATATTACCGCCATGAAGTTCTACCAGCCGTTTAGACAAGGCCAGCCCCAGTCCCAGGCCACTCAAGTGTTCCCGGCTGGAATTACTGAACCGCCGGTACGGGATGAATATGTTCTTCTGGTCTTCCCTCGCGATTCCCAATCCGTTATCGTAAACCCGTACGGTCAGGTTTTCACCATCCATCATGGCTTCCAAGCGGATGATGCCCCCGCTGGGGGTGTATTTGAAGGCATTGCTGATAAGGTTCATCACTATCTGGCGAAATCGTACGGCATCCGCCCATATCCTGGGTAACGATTCGGGTATATCGGCGATGAACTCCTGTTGGTTGGCGGCGGCTTCCAGCTGTTCATACTCCACGGTTTCCCTGAGCAGGCGAACCACATCAATGAAAGCGCAATCCAGTTCTAAAAGTCCCATCTGTCCCTTTTCCATATCGAAAAGCTCGCCGACGGTGCGCTGAAGATTCACCGCGCCCAGGTGGACGCTTTGAGCAACCTGTCTCCATGGTTCCTCTGTCAAACCTCTGACCAGCATATCACTGGCTCCGAGCAAGGGGGTCAGGGGGGTCTTCAAGTCGTGGATCAGCGCCTGAGTGAAAAAGCGTCGTTGTTCAATCTGTTCTTTAAGCTCAAAATTTGCATGGGCCAGCGCTTCGGTGCGTATCTTGACCAGTTCTTCCAATTTGGTATGATGCCGCATGATCTCTTGTTCCATACGCTTGTGTTCTGTCACATCGGCGGCGATGACACCCAATCCGTCACCCACCTTGAAAACTTTGATATCGAAATAGCTTTCCCCATGCCGGGGATCACTTCTCCGATCTGAATAACTCATCCCGCCGCCCCTAACCAGTACATCACGATACTCGTCGTGATGATCAATGATGCCCAATCCGGGGTCAAGTTCCAGTATATGGCTTCCAAGAACGTTCTCTTTGGAAACACCCAGATATCTAAGTGCCGCCGGATTGATCTCTACAAGCCTCAAATCGGCGTCATATAAATAAAAAGACTCGGTAGCTGAATCGATAAACGCGGACAATCTTTGTTGGGATTCTTTTAAAGCGATCTCCGCCTGTTTGCGCCGACTGACATCCCAGGCAAAGACGAAATTATACTCCTGATTATTATACTGAACATAGCTGCCACTGACTTCAACCGGAAAAATGCGGCCATCCTTAGTGCGAAAGACCGATTCCAACGAATTTGAGCGGATTGTTTTGAAGTGTTCCCACATCATCGACCATAACCGTGCCGAAAAATTGATATCCACATCGTGGATGGTCATGTTCATCAATTCCCCAATGGAATAGCCGAGATTCTTGACCGCACCTTCATTGGCGTATACGATCCGGGCGTTACGATCGATCCAGAAGATTATGCCACCGGATTTGTCCATGAAGAAACGGCTGATATGGAGCGCCTCATCATATTGCCGCTGCCGAGTGATATCCCTGAAATATGCGATTTTCCGGCGCGTTTGCCCGACATCTGCAACGCGGCAGATCAACTCTACGGGCACGACCGAACCGTCCGAACGCAACAATTCCGTTTCTTCTTCGGAATCACCGCATGGTTGATCAGGGTTGGAATGCCTCTGCAAGGCCTGCCGGACGGACTCCGGCGCTAATTGGCATAATTCAAGGCCTGCTAACTCTGCGGCAGGGCGCCCGCATAATCCTTCGAGAGCACTATTGACGGCCAGTATCTGTCCCCGTTCATAATCGAGTAAGGCAACTCCGCCAGGCATCGACTGTAAAACAGCATGAAGATCACCCGCCATCCCCTCGAATGGTTCCTTCCAAGTCTCAGGAACATGGCTGAGTATTCGATTGTGGATTTTATCCGGCTGAGTATCCATCTGTTTTAATTATAAGGTAGATAGGATGTCCCTGAATAGGCGTCCATACACTTTCTCACTCATCCGCCGGCCGGGCATTGAACAAAGCCTTGACAACCAGTTCTGAAAGGGCCGGGTGGATATGTATCCCGGAAGCGATTTCATCCAACCCCCCGCCTACGGCCATCGCGTTCACTACTTCCTGTATAATTGTCGAAGCCCATGGTCCGATGATGTGACCGCCCAATATTTTACCAGTAGTTTGCTCCAGTATAATCTTGGCAAAACCCTCATTTTCCATCATGGCCGTGCCTAACGCGGTATCGGCATAATCAGCCCGGCCGACCATTATTTTATGCGACCTCCCAGCCTCTTCTTCTTTAAGACCGACTGAAGCGATTTGAGGGTGAGTAAAAACAGCGTGCGGCGCGGCGTGATAATCCATGGTTTCCTTGTGACCGTGGATCCCGTTTGCCGCAGCCACCGCCGCCTCGGCGTGAGCGGTATGAGTAAAAAGTTCCCGTCCGTTGGCGTCCCCGACGGCATATATCCCTTTTTTATTGGTCTCCAGGTGCGCATCCACCATTATGAATCCATGATCGTCAACGATGATCCCGCTTTTCTCCACTTTAAGCAGATCGGCGTTGGAACGCCTGCCGGCGGCTATCAGCAGCCTTTCAGCCCGCACATGCCCCTTCTGTCCGGTCGCTGTTTGTTTGAAACTGACTGAGACGCCCCCGCCTACCCCCGGCCCGACCGATTCAGCCTGACACAGAGTGTGCACCGTCATGCGCCGGGATAGCGCCATCTGCAGAAAAGCCGAGACCTCAGGTTCTTCATCCGGCAGAAGGCGCGATCCCATCTCCAGAATCGTTACTTCAGTACCCATGGCCTCGAAGAAATGAGCGAATTCGACCCCGATGTAACCGCCCCCGATGATGACAAGGCTTTTTGGCGGCGCGGTCAGGTTCAAGAGGGTTTCGTTGGTCAGGTATTCGACATGGTCAAGTCCTTTGAGTGGCGGGATAACCGGCCGGGTACCCGAGGCGATGTAAATCTGTTTAGCCTTTATCGTTTCCGCACCGGCCTTGAGCGTGTAATCATCCACAAACTCAGCCGTTTCGTTATAAAAATCCATGTCCCCGGATTCTTCTAAATATTTGTGGATTCGGTCGCGGTCAGTATCCACGACCTGATGCATTCTATCCATGATGGCGCTAAAGTCGATATTGTTGATTTTGACATCGATGCCCAGTTTCGCGGACTCACGAATCTCCATGATGCGGTCGGCCGGGAAAATGAGCATTTTTGATGGGATACAGCCGACATTCAAACATGTTCCCCCCGACGGTCCCCTGTCGATGAAAGCCGTCTTACGGCCATGTTCCACCGCCACATCCAGGATATCGAGTCCAGCCCCGGAGCCGATGATTATAATATCGTATTCTTTCATGCCTATCTCCCGTAAGACCGCGTTAGAATCATTGTAACATTTTACGGTATTAGTACCTATCGGCGATATTCATGATCGACATCGTTAATTCACCGTTCACCCGGTCAAGCGGCGTGTTTGCGCCGCTAAAGGGGCTGGTGCTAGAATGCCCCAAATGGACTACATGGAACAAGCCCTCAAACTAGCCCGGCTGGCGCTGGGTGAAGTCAGCCCCAACCCGGCTGTCGGTGCTGTTATCGTTCAGGGTGAGGAGATCGTCGGCCAGGGATACACACTGCCGCCGGGACAGGCTCATGCCGAGGTCGTCGCCCTCAAACAGGCTGGAGACAAAGCCCGCGGGGCTGTCATGTACGTTACGTTGGAACCATGCAACCATTTTGGACGTACGCCGCCGTGCGCCGGCTCCATCATCGCCGCGGGCATAAAAGAAGTGCATATCGCGACACTGGACGATAATCCGGTTGTTTTCGGCAAGGGTAAAACGGAACTCGAGACCGCCGGCATCGCCGTCCATGTCGGTGAACACCGGGAAGCCGCGCGGGAACTTAACGAAGCCTATTTTAAATATATCAACACCGGATTGCCTTTCGTTACCGCCAAATATGCCATGAGCCTGGATGGCAAGATCGCCACGCGCACAGGCGATTCAAAGTGGATATCCAGCGACGACTCCCGCTCTTTTTCCCACAGCCTGCGCCATGACTCGGACGCCATTATGGCCGGAGTTGGCACAGTCATTGCCGACGATCCCAAGTTGACCGCCCGCTGCTGCGCCGGTCGCGGCGGCACCTCCCACAAGCAGCCAATCCGGGTAGTGGTCGACTCCTCCGGCCGCACCCCCCCCACCGCTTGTCTTTTCGCCGAGCCCGGACGGACGATCATCGCCCTCGGTGGAAATGTCGCCGAAGAGCGCAAACAGGCTTTCCGGCAGGCGGGGGCAGACGTCCTCGAATTTCCAGATGGAGACGATCGGGTCGATCTCCCGGCTCTCATGAAATACCTGGGACAACAGCAGGTGACCAATGTGCTGGTAGAAGGCGGTGGAACTTTGCTGGGCAGCCTGTTCGATCACCGATTGATAGACAAGGTCATCGCTTTTATCGGCCCGGTCATCATCGGCGGCGATAAAGCAAAAACCCCGGTCGCCGGTTCCGGCGCTGAGACGATCGCCACGGCGCAATGGCTGGAAAACATCCGGGTGAGCCAGATCGGCGCCGATACCGTCATCACCGGCTACGTGGTCAAGGAATAACAATACCGTGTTCAGCGGCATAGTCGAAGAGACAGGCATCATTAGAGATATCACCGGTGGCGGCTTTTCGATACAGGCTCAAGCTATATTCGAAGAGTTGAAACTTGGTGATTCGGTAGCGGTCAACGGGGTGTGTCTCACCGTGAATGAAATCAAAGGCAACGTGTTTTCCGTCAACGTTATGCCCGAGACTTTACGGCGGAGCAATCTGGGTGACTTGAAACATGGCGCTACGGTCAACCTGGAGCGGGCGCTCACTTTCGCCGGTCGCATGGGCGGCCATCTGGTGCAGGGGCACATCGATACCACCGGTACTGTCAGCCGCATCGGCCGGGAAGGCGAGGCTGTCCTGATGACCGTAGCCGCCCCGCCTGAAGTCATGCGTTATATCGTCGATAAAGGATTCATCGCCGTGGACGGCCTCAGCCTCACGGTAATGAAAAAAACACCTGAAAGTTTCACCGTTTCCCTGGTGCAATTCAGCCGTTCCCATACCACCATCGGCAACAAGAAATCCGGCGACCGGGTTAACCTGGAAGCGGACATCATCGCCAAGTACGTGGAAAACTTCGTGGCGAACCGCGAAGGACGTATAAACACTGATTTTCTCGCCGAGCACGGGTTCTTATCGTAAAACAACCCGTTTTCAGGTATTATTAAAGAACATGCCTTTCGACATTAAAGGCGACATCTCACCCGTCCCGATAGGAGAACAATAACGTCATGGCACTGGCACCCATACCTGAAATCATCGCCGACATTAAAGCCGGCAAATTCGTCATCATCGTCGATGACGACGACCGTGAGAACGAGGGAGACCTGCTCATCGCGGCCGATAAAACGACGCCGGAAGCCATCAACTTCATGGCCAAAAACGGGCGCGGGCTTGTCTGCGTTTCACTCACCGGCGCCCGCCTTGATGAGCTTAATATTCCATTGATGGTGCAGGATAACAACTCCAAGCACTGTACGGCTTTCACCGTATCCGTCGAGGCGCGTCACCGTGTTTCCACCGGCATCTCCGCCGCCGACCGCGCGGAGACGGTGAAGACCCTGATCGACCCCAACGCCCGTCCGGAAGACCTGCTGCGGCCCGGCCATACCTTCCCTCTACGCGCCCGTGAGGGCGGAGTGCTGGTCCGCGCCGGCCATACCGAGGCATCCGTTGACCTGGCGAGGCTGGCCGGCCTCTACCCGGCAGGCGTCATCTGCGAGATCATGGATGAAGACGGTTCCATGGCCCGGCTCCCGAGACTGGAAGTACTTGCCCGGGAATGGGGCCTGAAAATCGGCAGCGTGGCCGATATCATCGCTTACCGCCGGCGAACCGAAAAACTGGTGCACCGGGTGGCGGAGGCGAGATTACCGACCCGCTACGGCGAGTTCACCGTCATCGGTTACAAGAGTGAAGTCGACCCCGGTGAACACATGGCGCTGGTGTACGGCGATGTCAGCGGAACCGAGGATGAAGGTCCGGTGCTCACCCGCGTCCATTCCGAATGCCTGACCGGCGACGTACTGGGCAGCCTGCGTTGCGACTGCGGCGAGCAACTCGATTTCGCCTTGAAACAGATCGCGGCCGCGGGCCGCGGCGTTCTCCTGTATATGCGCCAGGAGGGGCGGGGAATCGGCTTCCACAATAAGCTTTGCGCTTACGCGCTGCAGGATCAGGGACTGGATACGGTGGAAGCCAACGAGAGCCTGGGTTTCGACGCCGATCTCAGGGATTACGGCATCGGCGCCCAGATTTTAGCAGACCTCGGTCTTCACCAGATCAAACTATTGACCAACAACCCCAAGAAAGTAGTCGGACTTGAAGGCTACGGTCTCAAAGTGGTAGAAACTATGGCGATAGAGATGCCGTCTAACCCGCACAACGCCAAATACCTGGAGACCAAACGGCAAAAGATGGGACACATTTTGAAACAGGCCGGTAAGGCCGAAGGAGCATGAGATGGCCAATTTTGAAGGATCGCTAATCGGGCAGGGACTGAAGTTCGCCGTGGTCATCTCCCGTTTCAACGAGTTTATGACCGGTAAGCTTTTAAGCGGCGCTAAAGACGCTTTTTTGCGCCACGGCGTCGCCGAAGAGGATGTTGATCTTGCCTGGGTCCCGGGAGCTTTTGAGATTCCGATGGTAGCTAAGAAGCTGGCGCAGAGCGGCCGCTATCAAGCCGTTGTCTGCCTGGGAGCGGTCATCAAAGGCAGTACGCCCCACTTTGAATATGTCGCCGGGGAAGTGGCCAAGGGAGTAGCCGCGGTGAACATGGAGACCGGCGTACCGGCTATCTTTGGTGTCATTACCGCCGAAACGCTGGAGCAGGCCATAGAGAGGGCGGGATCCAAGATGGGCAATAAAGGCTTCGACGCCGCAGTGCAAGCCATCGAGATGGCCAACCTGATTAAGAAACTGGGGTAGACTGCTTGTAGACCCGGTCTCCGGTCCGCACGCGGTCCGGCACCCGGATGCCGACCAGTTTACCGGAAGATGCTTCATCTACGTCTTGCCGATTGATCTGTAGTGTATCTATGGTCATTTCCAGATGGGTGGTGTGACCGAGAATCCGGATCCGGTCACCGCGACGGAGTTTGTCGTAAAGTTCTATGCCCGCCACCGACTGGTGAGCGAAGTAGTCTGCCACTCTTCCGATTAAAAGGTCTGCCATGGGTAATCCTCCTTTATCAGTATAATACCCCGGATGTGCCGGTTCAAACTGAATCCAGCACCGATGACGGCGACCGTCCGTTTTTGACACTCCCGGTCTTAATACCTATAATGTGGCGATACTCAAATCGAACTTCCCGGAGCATATTTTGGCCGACAAGTCCAAACAGCAAGTTACCCGTCGCGAGGCCGCTCCGACGCTTGAGAGTCTGGCGCAGCAACTGGCGATGATGGATGAACGGCTAGACAACATCGACTCTATCGTCACCAATGTCGCCGAGCGGGTGATGATTCAACCCATCACCATCTCCATCACCTGTGCCGGGTGCGGCCGGGTGAGCACTTACAACCTGTTAGCCAGTGAAAAACCGACCATCGTTAGAAAGTAACCGCAGGAGTCCCCCATGGAACTGTCAGCACGGCTAGACCGCGTAAAATATGATGTTTTTCGGCAGCGTGTCGCGCTGTCGGTGCCGGCCAAAATTGCGCTGGCACTCAGCTTTGCCGTACTCACCGGATTATTAGCGCAGGTGAAGTTCTACCTGCCGTTCACACCGGTACCGGTAACCATGCAGACCTTTGCGGTGCTGCTGGCCGGCGTTACCCTGGGACGCTGGTGGGGAGGCGCCGCGATGGCGTTATACGCCGGCCTGGGTATCGCCGGGGTGCCCTGGTTCGCCGGCGGCGTTTCGGGTTTCGGCGCTACATTCGGCTATCTTATCGGCTTTGTGCTGGCGGCCCTCTTCATCGGCCACATGACGGATAAATATATCCGCGCCCGCGCTTTCAGCAGTATGTTCGGCCTGATGGCTCTGGCATCGATCATCCTCATCTACGTACCCGGGGCAATTTGGCTGGGGCTTTGGCTGAGCATGATCGGTCAGACGGTCACCGTCACATCGGTCATCGCGTTGGGTGTTGCGCCTTTCATCGCCGGTGATATCATCAAGACCATGGCCGCGGCGGTTGTCGCCCGGGTTATCACTCCCAAACAAGACTACACCAGGTAACCGGGATATCTGTCGGGGCGCGCTTGATATAAACGGCCGCTTCAGCTAAAATCTTTAGGCTTTTCACGGGCGGTTAGCTCAGTTGGTTAGAGCACTGCGCTGACATCGCAGAGGTCAGTGGTGCGAGACCACTACCGCCCACCATCTCTCTAGGTCCTGACATCTTCACCTCTCCCATTCATATTTCCCATCAACTGGAGTTAAGATTGGCCAAGATCACCCTGGACTTGCACGAGATTTTCAACAAAGGCCGGACAATCGAAACCGAACTCAATCGAGTTGTCGATGAGGCGGTACGGAAGAAAATCGCGCTGCTTGAGATAATCCCGGGGAAAGGATCGGGGCAACTTAAAAAACATGTTCTCCGATTCCTGATGCAGCCTGATGTCAAAAAGCTCTATCATCGTATTGAAAAGGACGATAAGAACTTCGGCCGCATCTTCGTGCATTTCAAACACTAATCCCTCTCTGGAAGATCAAACACGAACGGCGACATCGCCTTCGGTCCGTCGATCCCCCCTCATCGTAGTTGGCGGCGGATTACCTATTTGCCTGAAATCGAGTCTATAATAAGATCAAAATGGAGGTACGGAAATGGCTGAAACAGAGATCGTAATGTACGGGACTACCCGATGTCCCGATTGCTTTCGGGCTAAGCGGTTTTTCGATGACCACGGCATCGGATATAAATGGATAGATATCGGCGCCGACCCGGAAGCGGTGATTTACGTAGAGAAAATCAACAAGGGCAATCGCAGCGTCCCTACGATAGTCTTCCCTGACGGCTCGATACTGGTAGAGCCCTCCAACGCCGAACTCGCGAAGAAGACCGGCACATAACGCCCTGGAAATGCCTGCTCTGGTTCTCCGCCCGAAGCTCTACTCAGCCGCCGGCTTCAGTTCATCCCCTAACTAGCGTTTCCCCTTTTTGTCTTTGTCCAATTCTTTGAGCAGCACATCGGAAAGGTCCACCAGGAGATTATTCAGGGTGACCTTACCGTCGTCTTCCGCCGGGGACATCAAGGCGCTGTACCAGGTATCGCCGGAGAGCCCGACGACGGCATAAACGTCCAGATACTCCTTGGTCCCATCCTTGTAATTGATGGAGACACTGGAAATGGGTTTCTCGTTTTTCATGTCGTCCTCCGAATCAGGAATTGTTCTTTTGTGTTTTTGGCCGATCTTTTTTGAGAAACAATCCTGCTTTTCCAGCTTTGAGATCGATCAGCGTAAACGTAGGGTTGTTCAGCAAAATCAATCCGATCAATTGAAACAAACCCGAATTGTGCCCTCGGCGGAAGCTGGTATGCAGCAGACAGTCCAGTGTTGGCCTGATTGTTTTTAACCACGGGCTTATTATACCACTCCGATACCCCAAAAAAGGCAAATAAATGTCCTGAATGGCAGGTATTTTATTTTATGTCTACAGAGCACCAGTTCGAATAGGTAAACTGACGCGACCGCTATTTGGCAAAAAGACCTGTTTTCACGTATCATAGTCAGGTAATCCAATCATCGATCGAGGTGTCAATGAAATTCATTAAATCTGTTTTGATAGTCTTGCCGCTGCTAGCCATACTAACCGTCACAGGTTGCGGCGGGACCCCCAAAATCACTTACGCTATCATCGATACCAACCTTGGCACGTTCAAGATCGAACTCCTCACTGAAGAAAGCCCCAAGACCACGGATAATTTCATCAAACTGGCCAATGAAGGCTTCTATGATGGTATCGTATTCCATCGTATTATCAAGGATTTCATGGTTCAAACGGGCGACCCTTCAGGTACCGGTTTCGGCGGTCCAGGTTACCGCTTCGACGATGAACTTCCGGTAAAACACTCCTATGAACCAGGCATCGTCGCCATGGCCAATTCAGGCCCGAACACGAACGGCAGCCAATTCTTCATCTGTACCGGACCAACGGCTAAAAACCTCGACAATGCTCCGAATTACACCCAGTTCGGCCGGATCGTGGAGGGCATGGACGTAGTTAATCAGATCGCCGCCGTACCGACAGTACTCGGCAGCGACGGAAACCTGTCCAAACCGGTGGATCCGCCGGTTATGATCAAAGTCACTATAGTCGAAGAGTGATCCGGCAATTCCGGAATAACCAAGGATACCAGATACAATAACCAAACGGGAGTGCCGAAAAGGAATTGGTGGTCTCCTGTGATCGGTGTTGAAATGAGTGAAACAGAGATTCGTTAAGAAAGGAAATCGATGACTAACAACGCTAAAAAGTGGACCAGCCCGCCGGAGATGATGATAAACCCGGCTAAGAAATACACTGCCACCATGGAGACGAGCCTGGGGAGCTTCAAGATCGAACTCCTGGCCAGCGAAAGTCCGAAGACGGTCAATAACTTCGTATTCCTGGCTAAAGAGGGTTTTTACGATAGCGTCATCTTCCACCGCATCATCAAGACCTTCATGGCCCAGACCGGTGATCCCACCGGCACCGGCGCCGGTGGTCCCGGCTACCGTTTCGCCGACGAACTGCCGGTGAAACACTCCTACGATCCGGGCATCGTAGCCATGGCTAACGCCGGTCCCAACACCAATGGCAGCCAGTTCTTCATCTGCACCGGTGTTGACGCCACCGGCCTGAACGGCGCCCCCAACTATACCCAGTTCGGCCGCGTCATCGAGGGCATGGACACCGTGCAAAAGATCGCCTCGACACCGGTCACTCGGTCTCCCCACGGCGAGATGTCACGCCCGGTGGAACCGCCGGTTATCAAAAGCATCGAAATCTCCGAGTCCTAAGTATTGTCCAAAGCCTGGTCATCTTATCGAAAAGCCATAGCCGTCGGCAGAATGACAAACAATGCTTCTGCCGGCGGCATCAATTGCAGTTGTCCCAAAAAGAAGTGTGAACGTCACGGCAATTGTTCCACTTGCCGAGCCCATCACGCGACCCGAAACCAACTGCCGCGCTGTGAACAATAATATGGGTACGAAAACCATTATGCAGCTTGCGGTCTTCGAATCCCAGGCTCGGCCTGTGTACGAGGCACTGACGGACTCTCGCCGCCATGCGGCATTCACAGGGGAAGCCGCGGTTATCGACGCACGGCCCGGCGGAACCTTCACCGCGTATGGCGATTACATCACCGGCTGTTTCGTCCAGATAGTACCCCTTAAGAAGATCGTGCAGCGATGGCGCGCCGCTGACTGGCCGGAAGGCGTATTTTCCGAAGTGACCATCGAGTTGCAGGAAAAAAAGGGCGTCACCACGCTTTACTTCACGCAGGAAGGGGTTCCAGAGGATTTCGCCGAAGCCATCGCCCAGGGCTGGCATGACCACTACTGGGACAGGTTGAGGGATTACCTGGAGAATCATCCGGGATAAGTAGCCGGAAACCGGAACCGATTGTGTGCTTCCCGACGCCCCAGACATTCTTCACGTGTTTCATTTAACCCGTATTTGTTTTATAATCAATTGCTTGAAGAGTTGTACTATCGACTAACGCCAGGAGGAACCCCATGACCGACGAGCGCAAGTACGAGATTGTCGAGACCAAGTATTCCCCCAAGACGGTCACCCGCCTGGATTTTTTAGGGACCTTCGAACAGTCAAAGGAAAAAGCCATCGAACTGGCCAAGCAGCAAATCGGTGTCCGTTACGCCGTTTTTCCTCAAAACGGCATCGTGGCGGAATATCAGGCCTACTATAGAACCACCATCAAATGCCCAAAATGCGGTGAGGTCATCCCTATCGAGTGATATTCGGTTAAACCGAAAATACCGTCAAATCAAGGCCATCGTCCTCAGCGACAGCCGATGGCAAGTCCACTATGAACCTGGCTCCCCACCCCTCCTCACTCTCCACCCGGATATGTCCGCCGTACCGGGTTACGATACCCCGGCAAATGGAAAGTCCAAGCCCCGTCCCCTGCCCCATTTCCTTGGTGGTATAGAACGGGCTGAAAATCTGAGAAATCCTTGTCCGGCTGATACCCGGCCCGTCATCGGCGATGATCACACGCACGTTCCCGGCATGCTGCTCAGTGATAACGGTTAAGCGGCCGCCATTGCGCGCACGGGACATAAAATATTCGGCGTTGATAACAAGATTGATGAAGACTTGCTGCAGTTCCAGGGGATCGGCGTTAACCGGAGACAATTCCGGATCAAGGTTCGTGTCGACGACGATATTCTTCATCCGGAGCTCGTGGGCACGGATCTGCAACACGGTCTTCAGAACAGCGTTGACATCGATCCGGCCTTGTTCCGATGATCCCTGCCGGGCAAGGTTCAGAAGTTTGCGGACGATATCGGCGGCGCGGCGGGCTTCGGCGCCGACCATTTCCAGATCTCCCCTGAGTTCCGGGGGTAACCGCTTGTCTTCCAGCAACAGTTGAGTGAATCCGATGACCCCGGTCAGCGGGTTATTGACTTCATGGGCCAATCCCGATGCCATCTCGCCCAGGGATGCCATGCGGTCGGTTACGATCAGGCTTTCTTCCATCTGCTTGCGTTCGGTGATATCCTTGGAAATCTGCACCACTCCCGTCATCTTCTGGCGATCATCAATTACCGGCGCCATGGAAATTTCCAGGTGTCGGCCGTGGGCAGCATCGAAGTGTTCATAGGTCACAGCCTGGAGGTCTTTCATTATGCGCCGGTGCGGACATTCGGGCGACGGACCGGTGGCGTTGTGCACCACCTCATAACATCGACGGCCGAGAATCGACGAAACGTCGCCGTTACCATAGGCCCTGGCGAAAGCTTTGTTCAATCGCACGATCCGAAACTCGTTGTCATGGATGGATATGGGATCGGCGATGGAATCGAAGGTGATGCGCCATTCCTCGGCGGCATAACGCAACGCATCGTTCTGATGCTGCTGATCATCAACCACGGTATAGCCTCGAAAATAATTCGCTGATTAAATGGTCAAATGTCACAATTTATTACTATAGTCCATGCGGAAGCGGGTGTCTATAATACTATCTGGCTATAAGCGGTAATAATTGAGTTGATTTGGTATGGTACTTTAGTCCTGTCGCGGGTCGAAATTTAAAGCTCATAGTAATGGATGTTCAGTATAAATTGAATGTAAACAGGACTATCGCTCAAGAGCTTCCTAAAATGCTTCGAATGGCGAGGTGAACCGGACGGGCGAAACATGCCATCGCCCCTACGTCCCCACACTGCCCCGATCTAAAGCCTCCCGCACTTCAGCGACAAAGGACTCCAAGTTGCCCAGCGACGGGTCATCATCGATTAAATTAAGCAGCTTGCTGCCGATGATCACTCCGTCCGCCAAAGCGGCCATGGCCGCCGCCTGTGGCGGGGACGACACGCCGAAGCCGATAGCCAGCGGCTGAGACGCCTTCCGGCGCACCCTTTCGACGAATCCCGGCAGGTAATCCGGCACGCCTTCACGGGCGCCGGTGACCCCGGCTACTGACACCAGGTAGAGAAACCCCCGGGACTTGCTGACCACCAGGTCGATACGGTCATCGGTGCTGGTGGGTGCCAGCAGGTGAACCAGGTCCAGGCCGTTTTCGATGGCGGCGGAATCGAGAGCGTCAGACTCATCCGGCGGCAGGTCGGGCACGATCAGGCCGTTGATGCCTGCTTCCGCGCTGTCTCGGCAGAAGCGGTCGATGCCATAGTTCAGGATGGGATTGTAATAGCCCATGAAGACCAGCGGTATCTTTACGGTGCGTCGAAGCTCCGAGGCCAGTTCGATGCCTTTGGCCGGGGTCATCCCCTGCTGTAAGGCGCGGAAACTGGCCGCCTGGATGACCGGGCCGTCGCCGATGGGATCGGAAAACGGGATGCCGAGTTCGACGATATCGCAGCCGGCTTTTTCCAGTATCGGCACCGCTTTCATGGTCGTTTCGATATCGGGATAACCGGCGGTGAGATAACCGATCAGCGTCTTGCGCCCGCCGCCGAACTTTGAAGTCAGCTTGCCCATTATTTCACCCCCAGCGCGTTCATCACGATATCCATGTCTTTGTCGCCGCGACCGGAGAGGCACACCAGCACCGTTTGGCCGGAAGAGAGCGACGGCACCAGTTTCACCGCCTGGGCTATGGCGTGGGCGGATTCCATGGCCGGCATGATGCCCTCGGTCTCCGACAGCAGCCGGAAGGCGTCCAGCGCTTCGGTATCGGTCACCGCGACATACTCGGCCCGGTGACTGTCCTTGAGATAACTGTGCTCCGGCCCCACGCCGGGATAGTCCAGACCGGCGGAGATGGAGTGCGTCTCCGCCACCTGGCCGTTTGCGTCCTGCATCAGATAGGACATCGCGCCGTGGAGCACCCCCGGCCGTCCCGCCGACAGGGGCGCGGCGTGTTTACCGGAAGCCAGTCCGGAGCCCCCGGCCTCGACGCCCACGAGTTTCACCGTGGCGTCGGCGATAAAGGGATAGAACATGCCCATGGCGTTAGATCCCCCGCCGACACAGGCCACGGCGTAATCCGGCAGGCGTCCGGTCTCCGAGATCATCTGCGATCTGGCCTCCCGTCCGATGACCGACTGGAAGTCCCGCACCATCACCGGGTACGGGTGCGGTCCCACCACGGAGCCGATGAGATAATAACTCTCATCCGGATGACTGACCCAGTCGCGCATGGCCTCGTTGATTGCGTCCTTCAGAGTTCTTGAACCTGACGTCACCGGCCGAACCTCGGCGCCCATGAGTTTCATGCGGAAAACGTTGAGCGCCTGGCGCCTGACGTCCTCTTCACCCATATAGACGACGCAATCCAGTCCAAGCATGGCGCATACCGCCGCGGTGGCCACGCCGTGCTGACCGGCGCCGGTCTCGGCGATGATCCGCTTCTTGCCCAGCCGTTTGGCCAGGAGCCCCTGCCCCAGAGCATTGTTGATCTTATGTGAACCGGTGTGCGCCAGGTCTTCCCGCTTGAGGAATATCCCGGCCCCGCCGCACCTCCCGGTCAGGTTGGCGGCATAATAGAGCGGCGTCGCCCGCCCGGCGTAATGGATCAGCAGTTCGTTGAGTTCACGATGAAAGTCCTCATCGTCTTTGATCGATTCATAGCCGCACGCCAGATCGGCCAGCGCCGGCACCAGCGTCTCCGGCACGAACCGCCCGCCGTAATCCCCAAAATAGCCCCTGTTATCTGGTAGCATTTTTAACTCCTCTCAATCTGGCGCCGGCGTCACGGACGGCGCGGATAAAGGCCAGGATCTTAGCCGGATCCTTGTGTCCGTGCGTCTCCACGCCGCTGGAAACATCCACGCCCCACGGGCGGTAACGCATGATAAGCTGCCCGACATTCTCCGGGCTTAACCCCCCGGCGACCACCAGCGGCAGCGCCGTATCCAGTCCGGCCAGCAGTTCCCAATCGAAACTCCGGCCGGTGCCGCCGTAGCCTTCGGGCGATCGGGCATCGAGCAGATGCAAAGTGTTCGACGGCGAAGCGGAAATGCGGCTTTCGATCTCTTCGATGACGGTATCCTCACCCACACGGGTCGCCCGGATCAGCGGCCGTTCGATACGGCGGCAATAGTCCTCATCCTCATCACCGGAGAGCTGCACCCGGTCCAGGCGGCAGTATTCGGCGATGCGGTTGACCTCGTAAGCCGGGGCGTTGACAAAGACGCCGGCCAGTTTAGGCCGCCTGGGCAAGCTCAACAGGTGGTGGGTTATCTCCATGGCCTGTTCCGGCGTCACCTTGCGGCGGCTGTCGGCAAATACCAGACCGATGAAATCAGCCCCCAACCGGGCGCAGAGGGTGGCCGTTTCAACGTCGGTGACGCCGCAGATTTTAATATGAGTCATCGGCCCCTCCGGGGCAAATTCCAATTTCCAAGTTCCAAATTACAAAACCCGCACCGCCCCTGGCGTGCGACACCGGGTGTCGCCCCTACAGACCCGCCCGAACCCCCCAGGCATTTGATATTTGAAGCTTGGTTAACCATGTATCAGTTCTCTCAACCGTCTTTCCACATCCGGCGCCGTCATCAAAGCTTCACCGATAAGCACCGCATCAACCCCGACCCCTCGCAGGTATTCGATGTCCTCCCGGGTCGCAATGCCGCTTTCGCTGACCACCAGTCTATCAGCCGGGATGAGCGGTCTCAAGCGGGCTGTCGCCTTTATGTCTACTTTGAAGGTTTTAAGATCGCGGTTGTTGATGCCGATGACCCCCGCCCCACTTTCCACCGCCGCCTCCACCTCGTTCTCGTCATGGGCTTCCACCAGCGCCGTCATGCCCAGCCGGTGAGTCAAATCGAGCAGTTCAGCCAGTTCCGCCGGGGTGAGAATGGCCACGATAAGCAGCACCGCGTCCGCGCCGTATGCCCTGGCCTCGTACACCTGGTAGGCATCGACGATGAAATCCTTGCGCAGCAGCGGCGGCCGGTTATCTCCGAGTTCGTTGTCGATGGACTTCAGGTATTCGAGGCTGCCCTGGAAATACTTCTCCTCGGTCAGCACCGAGATGGCTGCCGCGCCGCCATTGGCATAGGCGCGGGCGATGGCCACCGGGTCGAAATCTTCTCTGATCACACCTTTCGACGGCGAGGCCTTCTTCACCTCGGCGATGATGCTCACGCCCTCACCAGAGATGGCCTTGGCGAAATCCCGGGGCGCCGGACGTTTCCCGGCTTGCCGAACGAGGTCATCGAGCGGCACCCGCCGTTTACGTTCGTCCAGCCGCATCCGCGTCGAATTTACGATATCATCCAGGATCACCGGCGCATCTCCAGCATCTGACTGACCTCGATGAATTTTTCCAGTTTAGCCAGCGCCCGCCCGCTGTCGATGGCCTCCGCAGCCATGGCAACGCCCTCAGTCAGTGAACCGACGATATCGGCCGCTTTCAACGCTGCCGCGGCGTTGAGGACCGTAGCGTCCCGGAGCGCCCCGGCCTCCCCTTGCAGCAGCCGCAGCATCGCCGCCGCGTTCCATCGGGCGTTACCGCCTTTGATATCGGCGGCGGCGCAGATCGGCAGACTGTAATCCGCCGGATCGATATCATAGCAGGTTAGTTCACCGTCTTTAAGTTCACAGACATGTGTCACGCCGGTCACGGTGATCTCATCTAGGCCGTCGGCCCCGTGCGCTACTATGGCGTGGCGGCTGCCCAGTTCCCTGATCACCGTGGCGATGGTCTGGACCAGATCGCGGCGCGGTACGCCGATGACCTGGGCGGAAGCCCCGGCGGGATTGCACAGCGGCCCCAGGAGATTGAACACGGTCCGGATGCCGATCTCCTTCCGCGGCGGACCGGCATGTTTCATCGCCGGGTGAAAGACCGGGGCGAACATGAACACGATCCCGGCCTGCTCCAGGCACTCCGACGCCTCCAGGGGCGACAGGTCGATCCGGACGCCCAGGGCTTCCAGCACATCGGCGGAACCGCAACTGGAGGACATTGCCCGATTGCCGTGCTTGGCCACCTTGACGCCGCAGGCAGCGGCTACGATGGCCGCGGCGGTGGAGATGTTGAAAGTGCCCGCCCCGTCACCCCCCGTGCCACAGGTATCCACTACCGGGCCTTTGGCCACCATCGGCAGTGCCTTAGCCCGCATCGTCCTGGCTAGCCCCACCATCTCCTCCACCGTCTCGCCCTTGCATCGCAGGGCGGTGACAAAAGCGCCGAACTGGGCTGGCGTGACCTGACCTTCCATGATCTCATCCATCACCGCAGCCGCCTCGTCGGCGGTCAGGGATTTGCCTGTCACTAAAGACTGGATAGCCTCTTTTATCATCGCACGCCTCCGTCGAGAAAGTTTTTCAAAATCTCCCTACCGTATTCCGACATGAAGGATTCCGGATGAAACTGGACGCCCTGAACGTCATGTTCCCGGTGCTTGAGCCCCATGATCTCACCGTCCGCCGTCCAGGCTGTCACCTCCAGGCATTCCGGCAGCGTTTCCCGGCGCACCGCCAGGGAGTGATAGCGGATGGCGGAGAACGGTGACGGCAGTCCCTTGAAAACTCCCCGCCCCTCATGTTCGACGGCGGAAGCCTTGCCGTGCATCACCTCTCCGGCTCGGACCACCTCACCCCCGTACACCTGGCCGAGGCACTGGTGCCCCAGGCACACGCCCAGCACCGGCAGCTTCGGCCCGAAGTGACGGATGACCTCCATGGAAATACCGGCTTTGTCCGGTGTCGAAGGGCCCGGCGAGATGACAATCTTCTCCGGCGCCAGCGCCTCGATGCCGGAAATGTCTATCTCATCGTTACGCCTGACAACGACCTCGGCGCCCAGTTCGCACAGGTACTGGTACAGGTTATAGGTGAAAGAATCATAGTTGTCGATAAGTAAAATCATATTCTCGCCTCTGCCTGCCCCACCGCCTTAAACAACGCCTGAGCTTTATTGAGCGTCTCCTGATACTCCGCCTCCGGCTGGCTGTCATAAACGATACCCGCCCCGGCTTGAACGTAAGCCCGGCCGTCTTTGGTCACCATGGTGCGGATGGCGATGGCCATGTCCATGTTGCCGCTATAGCTGAAATAACCCACCGCCCCGGCGTAAGGGCCCCGCTTTTCCGGCTCATGTTCTGCGATTATCTGCATCGCCCGTACTTTGGGCGCTCCGGAGACGGTGCCGGCGGGGAAAGTCGCCCTTAGGGCGTCGTAGGCCGATAATTCCTTTTTCAATCTGCCCTTCACGTGGCTCACCAGGTGCATCACGTGGGAATAGCGCTCCACGTTCATCAGGTCGGAGACTTCCACCGAACCCGGCTCCGCCACCCGCCCGATGTCGTTGCGCCCCAAGTCCACCAGCATGATGTGCTCGGCGCGCTCCTTGGGGTCGGCCTTAAGTTCGGCTTCCAGGGCGATATCTTCCTCCGGTGTGGCGCCCCGCCGCCGCGTCCCCGCCAGCGGCCGCGTCACCACCTCGCCGTCGTCAACTCGCACCAGTATCTCCGGGGAAGCGCCGATGATCTGGAAAGAGCCGAAGTCCAGGAAAAACATGTAGGGCGACGGGTTAATGCTTCGTAATGAACGGTAGATGTCGAACGGCGCGGCATGAGTTTCCCGTGACAGCCGTTGTGACAGCACTACCTGGATAGCCTCCCCGGCGGCGATGTCCTCTTTGATGCGCTCGACGCTGGCCTCGAAGGCTTCTTTAGTCACGCTGGAGGCAAAATCAGCGGGGGTAGTGCGGCCGGATCTCGCCACCGGTTCCAGCTTGAGTGGCGCGGTCAACCGGAGGCATAATTCGTCGATGCGCCCGATTGCCCCGGCATAGGCCTGATCAAGATCGCCGTCCAGTTTCATCAGGGAAATCACCTTGATCCGATGGGCAACGTGGTCGAACACCAGGAAGGTGTCGGTCAGCATGAACATGGCTTCGGGCACTCCCAGCGAGTCCTTTTCCGGTGAGGGCAACTTTTCGAAGCGCCCGGCAGCCTCATATGAGAGATAACCCACCGCGCCGCCGCTGAAGCGCGGCAGTCCCGGCTGAGGCACGATCCGCCGATCCTTGAGCGCCTGCTCGACGGTTTCCAGCGGGTCGGTCGTCGATTCGTTGTCGGCGACGATGACCTGGCGGGGTTCGGTGCCGATAAAGCTGTAACGCGCCATCCGCTGCCCGCCCTCCACGCTCTCCAGCAGGAAGGACGGACCGCCGCGCTGTATTTTCAGAAAGGCGGATACCGGCGTTTCCAGGTCGGCCACCAGCTCCCGGCTCACCGCCGCCAGGTTGCCTTGATCTTTAAGTTTCCTGATCTCTTCCAGGGTTGGCGTGTACATATCTCACTCCCGCGACCAAATAAAAAAGCCCCCGCCCGCTAGGGGCGAGAGCTTAAATTCTCGCGGTGCCACCCTGGTTCGGTTTCCCTATCTAAAATCGACAGTTAGAAACCATCTCTTTGACGGATACGGCGTGTACTCTATGGTACGGCGATATCCTGGGCCAGCTAACGGCGCCCTTTCCGTCAGAGCCTACTCGCAACCCGCTTTCGGTCTGAAGCTCCCCAGTCCATTCAGCCTCTGCGCAACTACCGGTTCACACCTTGCCCGGCTCTCTGAAGTCCGCCAGAAACGTACTCGTCTGGATCAACGCTTTTGAATTTTTAACTTATTTAAAAGTACCTTAGAAGGCATAACCTTGTCAAATCGTCTCAGCGGTTCTTCGCGACTGCTCTCGCCCTTTATACCGGACCCGCCATTCCTGTACAATCACCCTATGCCGATTCATATTCTCGATCCACGCACCGTCGCCCGCATCGCCGCGGGTGAGGTGGTGGAGCGTCCGGCTTCGGTGGTCAAGGAACTGGTGGAAAATTCCCTGGACGCCGGCGCCCGTCATATCGATATCGAGATCAGGGACGGCGGGGCCGGGCTTATCAGGGTGAGCGATGACGGCTGCGGTATTCCGGCGGCGGAACTTTGCCTTGCCTTCACCCGGCATGCCACCTCCAAGATTGATTCCTTCGACGATATGGAAACCATCGCCAGCCTGGGTTTCCGGGGCGAGGCTCTGTGCAGTATCGCCGCCGTGGCTGATGTTGAAGTCATGACCGCCGTCGATGGATCCGCTTCGGGGTACTCTTACACACAGCGCGACGGTAAGATTTCCGAAAAGCCCGCCGCCCGCGCCCGCGGCACCACCATCGGTGTGGCTCACCTTTTCAAGTCAGTGCCGGCCCGCCTGAAGTTTCTGAAATCCGGCACCACCGAGACCGGGCATATCGTCAGCACCGTCAGTAATTACGCCCTGGCTTATCCGGAGGTGCGCTTCACCCTCACCATCGACGGCCGCCGCGCGCTCGGTACCGCGGGTAACGGGCGGCTGCGCGAGGCCGCCGCCGAGGTGCTGGGGCGGGACACCTCCACCCGGATGATCGGTATCGACGCCGCCGAGGGGGATCATGCCGTTTCCGGCCTGGCCAGTCCGCCGGACTCCAGCCGCGCCAACCGCACCGGGCTGTACTTCTTCGTCAACCGCCGCTGGGTTAAAAGCCCCATGCTCTCCCGCGCCGTCGAGGAGGCTTATCACGGGCTGCTCACCACCGGGCGCTACCCTGTTGCCGTCATCAACCTCTCGCTGCCGCCGTCCGATATCGATATCAACATCCACCCCGCCAAGACGGAGATCAAGTTCCGGAACGACAGCCGGATTTTCAACTTCGTGCGTCAGGCAGTGCGTTCGGCGCTTATCGGTGAAGCCCCGGTGCCGGTTATCGGCGAGCCTGCGCCGGCTTACCGCGCCCCGGACTACCGCGGCCAGATGAAACCATTCGTGGAAGCATTGTTCCCGGAGCGCCAACCGGTATTGTCCGGCGCCGAACCGGGCCTCACCGCCGCTAAGGCCTTGCCGGCGCTGCGTCCCGTCGGGCAGGTGGCGGCCTGCTATATCCTGGCGGAGGGGCCGGACGGCCTCTACATCATCGACCAACACGCCGCCCATGAGCGCATCATGTACGAGAAGGTGCTGGCCTCCAGATCCGGCCGAACTCCGGCGTCCCAGGCGCTGCTGCAACCGCAGAGCATCGAATTGAGCCCGATCGAAGCGACGGCGGTCAAAGCGATGTCGGCCACCCTCGAAGAATTCGGCTTTGTCATTGAGGAATTCGGCAGCCGGACCTTCCTTGTGCGGGCGGTGCCGTCAGCCCTGTCCGGCGGCGGCTGGCTGACCGCGCTGCATGAATTCCTGAACTCCCCGGAATCCAAAACCCGCGGCGAGGAATTGATGGCCGAGGTCATCGCCTGCCATTCGGCGATCCGGGCTGGGAAAACACTGGCACCCGACGAGATTCGGGCGCTCCTGCTGGATTTGGAAAAATCACAGATCCCCAACACCTGCCCCCACGGCCGCCCCACCCTGATGAAGCTGGAGACATCTGCGCTGGAGAGGCATTTCAAGAGAACTTAGGCCCAACCGGCTTAACCGGTGTTCACCCTACGGCCAGGAAGTCTTGTACAACAAACAGGCCGCAAAATGTCCGTCGCCGGTATCAGCGAGCAGCGGCACGATATTGGGACACGGCTCGAACGCCTTGGGACAGCGGGGGTGAAAAACGCAGCCGGAGGGCGGGTTAAGGGGGCTGGGCGGTTCACCCGGCAAAAGGATAACCTTACGTTTGGCTTCGACATGTGGGTCAGGCACCGGCACCGCAGACAACAAAGCCTGAGTGTAGGGATGCAGCGGCTTTTCGTAAAGGGCGTCGCGTGGGGCGACCTCCATGATCTTCCCCAGGTACATCACCGCCACACGATGACTGATATGGCGCACTACCGACAGGTCATGAGAGATGAACAGGTAAGCCAGGCCGAACTGCCGCTGCAAATCGTCGAGCAAGTTCAAGACTTGGGCCTGGATGGAAACGTCTAAAGCCGATAACGGTTCATCGCAGACGATAAACTCGGGTTGCAGCGCCAGGGCGCGGGCCACGCCCAACCGCTGCCTTTGACCACCTGAAAACTCATGGGGGTAACGTTCAGCCATATACGGTGCCAGGCCGACAATTTCCAACAATTCAGCGACACGGTCACGGCATTCATTCTTTGAAGCACCATGCAATTTCATCGGCTCGCTGATAATATCGTATGCCGTAAAGCGCGGGTTGAGTGATTCGTATGGGTCTTGGAAAACCACCTGCATTTTGGGTCTATAAGGTCTTAACTGCCGGTCGGACAGACCAGTCAGTTCTTTGCCTTTGAACATTATTTCACCGGCAGTGGGCTTATGTAACTGAAGTACGCACTTACCCACTGTGGTTTTTCCGGAGCCCGATTCGCCCACCAACCCTAGCGTTTCACCCTCATGAACGGCAAAATTGACGCCGTCAACCGCTTTCAGGTCGGTAATTTTCTTTCTGAAAAACCCGCCTGACGCGATTGGAAAATATTTTGTGAGATTGTTGACCTCTAAGAGGACATCATTTTTCGCCAAGGCGTTTCTCCCTTGATAGCCACCAGACAGCTGGTGGCATGTCCTGGGGTTATTTCCATTTCATTAAGTATACCTACGGTACATTCACCATCAACACGGTAAGCGCATCTGGCGGCGAAAGGACAACCCGGTGGCGGACAAAGCAGATCTGGAGGCTGTCCTTCAATGGAAACAAGCCGGTATTTGCGTGGTTCATTCAAGCGCGGCACCGATCCCAGTAAGCCCGCTGTGTATGGGTGCAAAGGAGTGTGAAATATTTCCTCGGCAGTACCGTGTTCAACCACCCGTCCGGCATACATTACATATACCCGGTGAGCATATCTGGCAACCACCCCAAGATTATGAGTGATCAGTATCAACGCGCTGTTGAGTTCCTTAATGCTTCCCTTTAAAAGTTCCAGCAATTGAGCCTGGATTGTCACATCTACCGCAGTTGTGGGCTCATCAGCGATGACAATTTTAGGCTGGCAGGAAATTGCCATGGCTATCATTACCCGCTGCCGCATGCCGCCTGAAAAATGATGCGGGTAACTTTTTAGCCGCTTTTCCGCCTGAGAAATACCCACTTTATGTAATAATTTAACTGCTTCCGTTTCGGCTGTCTTTTTATCGATCTTTTTATGAAGCATAAGAGCTTCAGTCAATTGCCGTCCTATCGTAAGGACCGGATTCAGGGAAGTCATAGGTTCCTGGAAGATCATGGATATTTCACTACCGCGGATTTTCCGGATGGCTTCGTTTGGCAGTTTAAGCAGATCGGTGCCGTCAAACTTAATTTTCCCACTGGCTATCTTACCTGGTGGATCAGGAATAAGGCGCATAATGGACAAGGAGGTCACTGTCTTGCCACAACCGCTTTCACCAACCAGAGCAACTATTTCGCCGCGGTTTACATCAAATGAAACATCGTTCACCGCGTGGACAACACCATCCTGCGTATGAAACTCTGTGACCAGATTTCTCACTTCAAGTAATGCCATATCAGCGCCTCATCCTTGGATCCAGGGCATCACGTAAGCCGTCACCCAGGAATGTAAAAGCTAACATCAATACTGCTAAAGCTGCCGCTGGTATAACCACCAATGATGGTGAGGCGAACAGCATTTCATACCCATTTTGAATCATTACGCCCCAACTGGGAGTTGGAGGGGTAATACCTATTCCGATATATGACAAGGCTGCTTCGGCAAAGATAGCCCGCGGCACGTTGAAGGTAACTGAAACGATAATTGGTCCCATTGCGTTTGGAAGAAGATGACGCATGGCAATATAAAATCCATTGGCACCTTGTGCGCGCGCTGCCGTAACAAAATCTCTTTGCTTTAATGACAATATTTGTCCGCGTACCAATCGCGCCATACCCACCCATGCCACAAGTCCGATGGCCAGGAAGATCATATAAATGCTTCCGCCAAATATTGAGCGCAGCAGGATAATGAGGAGAATATCAGGGAAGGCATACATGACGTCCACAAAACGCATCAGAGCATTATCCCAGCGTCCGCCGAGTGAAGCCGCAGCTGCGCCAATAGGCAATCCGATAGATAACACGATAAGTTGGGTGAAAAGACCTACCATAAGTGATGTTCGTGCACCATATATCAAACGGGCAAAGACATCGCGCCCCAGCGCGTCGGTTCCCAGCCAGTGTTCACCACTGGGTCCTTGGAGGATGGCTCCGTAGTTTTGCTCATAAAAAGAATATGGTGTTATAAAGGGCGCAAAAATAGCCGCCAAAGCTATAAACACTATGATAGTAGCTCCAACAACAGCCAATTTATTCCGCCGCAACCTGATAAAAGCATCCGCCCAAAGTGACCGATGCTGCCGCGTCGAATAAATCTCAGCCCTAGCCGGACTAGTAGCCAATTCAATGTTATTAGTCATAGCGTATCCGTGGATCAATCACACCATATAAAATATCTACTATCAAATTGACTACAGCAATGGCAAAAGCGTAGAAAATGATAGTGCCCATAATTAAACTATAATCTCTCTGGAATACCCCTTGTACAAATAAACGCCCGATCCCCGGGATAGCAAAAACCTGCTCAATAATGAAAGAACCGGAAATTAGCGCTGCTAATTCCGGACCAGAAATGGTTACAACGGGTATCAGAGCATTTCGCAGAGTATGACGTAATAGTATGGTCCTTTCACGTAGACCCTTCGCTCTTGCGGTCCGAATGTAATCTTGCCTGACTACCTCCAGCATTGAGGCTCTGGTAATACGTGCGGTGTATGCCGCCGGTAAAGCTGCCAGAGCGATAGCCGGCATTATCAGATGTTGAGGGGTCCCCCAACCTCCAGTCGGCAACCAATGCAGCATGACCGAAAAAATAACTATTAAAAAAATACCAAATATAAAGCCGGGAATGGATGCAAAAACGGTGGCAAAACCCACCGATGTATAGTCTATAAGGGTGTTCTGTTTGAGCGCTGCCGCCATACCCAAAGGAATACCTATTAATATCGCCAGTAAAAATGCCACTCCACCAAGCAAAGCTGTTTTTGGTAACCCCTGCGCAATGATGTCAGTAATATTCCGATCCTGGTAGATATAAGAAATACCAAGGTCACCTTGGACAGCGTTCCAGATGTAGTTGCCGTACTGCACAAAAAAAGGTTCATCTAAACCGTATTTTGCATTTAACGCTTCTACAACAGCCGGTGGTAATGTTTTTTCTCTGTCCCATGGACCACCAGGTACCAGGTGCATCAGCGAAAATGTGATAAAGGTAACAAACAGCATCGTCACCAGCATCCACATTATTCGTTTAGCGACATATTTTGTCATATTACTACCATTAAGGCTCAGGGGATGGGATTTTGGAGTGTCCCCTGAGCCTTAAGATTCAAGTTATGTGTCGAGTTTTGGAACTACTTCTGGATGTATACTTCATTGTAGAACTGGTCTCCGGCAATTTGACCATCCATACCGGTGGTCTTTAAGCCTTTAACCCATGGTTTGACCAGTACGAAACGCTCGCGATGGAACAAGGTTACCATCGGTACGTCCTCAAGGGCGATCTTTTGTGCTTCAGCCCAGAATGCTAAACGTTTGGTGTTATCAAGTTCAGCCATAGCTTGAGCCATTTTCGCGTCAAAAGCGGCGCTGGAGTACAGAGTGTGATTAACACCGCCACCGGTGCCAAAGATCTCCGGCAACCAGTTGTCGGGATCAGGATAGTCAGCGCCCCAGCCGAAGAATGCCCAGGTGTGCTTTTCTTCATTGACCATCTGGGAAAAAGCCTTTGATTCCATTGGTTCAAGCACCAGAGTGACACCAAGGTTGACTCTGAGCTGCTCTTGCAGGAATTCAGCAAGCTGCGGGTTAGAGCCGGTGTTGGCATACTGGAATTTTACAGTTGGTAAACCGACTGCATTAGGATAACCGGCTTCAGCCAGCAACTGTTTGGCTTTAGTGGGGTTAAATCCATACTGATTGGCAGCGGGATCATAACCCGGCATACCAGGAGGAATCCATGACAGCGCCACTTGTCCTACACCATTACGGATTTGATCAATATAGATTGAGCGGTCAATAGCTGCGGAGAATGCCTGGCGTACTTTAACATTATCAAAAGGTGCCGCGGTCACATTGAACTGCATGGCGAAAGTTACCAGTTCAGCGTAGCGCACTACCTCTTTGCTAAGAACAGGGTCTGCAAGGACTGTTTTTTCAGTGCCGCCAGGAGGAGCAGTGATATCAAGCTCGTTGTTCTTGTAAGCGGCAAAAGCAGCGTTTATGTCTGTGATCATCTTGTAGGTGATCTTGGTCAACTTGGGTTTAGTGCCCCAATAATTAGTGTTGGGTGTGAAAGTCATGTGGTCCTGATGAACCCATTCTTTCAAGATATAGGGGCCATTACCAAGGTATTTTCCGGCTTCAGTCCAAGTTGCGCCATTTGCAGTTATCACGTCTTCACGAACCGGGTAAACCGGCCAAAGAGCCATTAACTGTAAAAAGGTTGGTGATGAACGTTCCAGCGTTATGCGTAAGGTACTGGCATCAACAGCTGTTACACCAACAGCTGCTTTAAGAGTTGCTTTCTCGGTTGCTGTGGCACTAACGGCACTATAGTAGGCCTCGCCACCCTTAATTATCCAATAAAAAGACGCATATTCAGCAGCAAGGTCGGGGTTCAACATGCGTTTGATGCTGTATTCAAACTGTTGAGCCGTTACCTTGGTGCCATCGCTCCAAGTAGCAGCTGTTTTGATTTTGAATGTGTAAGTCTTACCATCTGCTGATATACCACCATTAGCGACCGTTGGAATGGCGTCTGCCACAACCGCCTTAAGTGTAAGGTCCTGATTAAAGCCTAGCAGACCTTCAAACACCAGACCGATAACACTGCGCTCAGCAGCCCAGGAAGCTAGATTGGGATCAATTTGGGCAGGTTCACCACCAAGGTTGACGGTGAATTCCATAGGTGCGGCGGTGGTGGGAGGGGCGGTAGTAGTGGGATCCGTGGTGTCTCCGTTGCATGCCGGCAGGAACATCGCCAGCGCCAGGACCGTGGCGAGCATGAATCCCGCCTTGGTCAGCCACTTGTGCTTCATGACTTCCTCCTTACATCATTAGCCGCGAATGAATTTCGCTGCTTGATTAGAATAACATCTATTATATCTTTCATTTCTATTTTGTCAATAGATTGGCTGCTGATTGGTACTCCCTTTTTCTCAAACTTGTCTCTTACAAGCCTTGACCGGATGCTTTCAAAACTTTAAAGTAACAACCATGTGCCAGTTCTGTCATCAGCACGGCGAGGGAAAAAAGTGGTACCTCCGCGCCGCCAATTATTCTGAGGAACTCCTTAACGACGTCAAGCGCCGGCGGTACATTGAGCATTTCTTCCGGCACCCCGAGGGACTCCCCAGCGGCGCCGCCAATCTGACCAGACTGAATAAGATGCCCGCCATCGTCCGCGGCATGATCATCCCCGTCTTGGTCGGCCGGCAAAAACAGCACCATTACGGCCAGGTGCTACCGCTGGAGGATGTCGCCGATGTTCTATCTATGACCACTTCGGTGGTGCGCCTGGCCTGCATCTGCCGCCATTCGACGCTGAAAAAAGAAGCCCGCTATTGCTACGGTCTCAGCCTGGCGCCGGGTGGTGGCAAGATCTTGGAGATTCTGAATGAACTCGACGATACCTTCCTGCACGGTCCGGAAACCGGCGGCCTGGAAGTGCTGACGCCGGAGGAGGCCTTGGCAGCCTTCAGGAAACACGACGATGACGGCCTCTGCCATACCATCTGGACCTTTCAGACACCTTTCATCGGCGGCATCTGCAACTGCGACCGCGCGGATTGCCAGGCGCTTAATATCAGTCTGAACCTGAGAACCCCGGTGATGTTCCGCGCCGAATACCTCGCCCATATAGATGAAGACGCCTGCACCGGCTGCCGGGAATGCTTTAGTGTCTGCCACTTCGGCGCGCTGGAACACAGCCACACCTCGAAAATAACTCGGATCAACCCCCAGCAGTGCTACGGCTGCGGCGTCTGCCGCGCCGTCTGCCCCACCGGCGCCATCGAATTGTTCGATCGCATTTGATTCTATATTCCGTACAGCATAATCGCCTCACTGTCACGTACCAACTTCGAATAGTTATAGTACCGCTATTTATGAAAATGGTAAGGTAAAGTGTCAATTAGGTAGTTTAAGACATCTTGACAACCACTCCAGGCGGTGGCATTATTGTTACAGGGAAGCATTGATCTGCCGCCCGCGTTTGGTCACTTTGGACGACAGTGAGCTAACAGTGAAACCGGCCTGAATAGGCCGGTTTAGTTATTTTATGAGTAAAAACAACAGGAAACTGCCGAGAGCTCAGAAATCCCTATTTACGTAACTTTGCTAAGATAATTACGTAGTTTCCCGTATACCGGCAAAGGAAAAAAAACGATTACAATGATGTCAAACAACGAGGAGGTGGTTGATCCAACTGAAATAAGGTAGTTTTATAAAGAAAATCTTCAGGAAACTATGATCCGTATTCTGTTAAATGGTCACTTGTGGAAAGCGGGGAGTTAGTAGTGAAACCGGCCTGGTGAATAGGCCGGTTTTTTTATCTCAAAAAGGAGGTGATGGATGCGCGGTACTGATAAGTCTTAATCCGGAGTACCTCAAAGTAAACAGGAGGAGGTTTAATTTTGAACAAGGTACTAAAAAGAATACTCATGCCGCTGGCTCTGGTTTTAGCCGTCGCGGCAATGGCGTTACCTTTATTACAGGTGAATGCCGCCACTCGCTGGAATCTTGAAGGCTGGCGTATTGACCAGACCAAGTGGATAGGCGGCCAGCTCTTCACCTACTTTGAAGATGATTGGGTTCCATACCGCATGGTGGCCCAGGCGTACGATGGAACGGAGGGTACCATCTCCGTTCAGCACGACTACATGGACTCCGGAGGTGATATTGGCATCGATGCCGCCGGAAACTGGTTTATCGGCCCCATTGCTGCCACAGGATCGCCAGCAGACTCCGTTACACCCTATTTCACGGAGGGTAATGGTTTTTCAGTTTCAGATCCTATAGTCGTGCCTGTATCGAATGGGTCCATGCTCGAGTGGACCGTCATCTTGGACGCAGGCACAAAAACAGCATTGCAGGGCTATGGAGAGTTTGCAATTTATTGGGAAGCCCACCTCAGTTTGACCGGTGGGACCAACATGTTTACAGGTGGTGCAGCCACCTTCGGTTCAAGTTACTGGAACGGCGCTTCTCTCCATGCTCATACCAGTGTAACCGGTAATCAGGATGTGCCCATCAAGACACCCGCAGAAGCAGGCGGCATTGATGAGGTGCTGGTTGATTTGGTAAAAGTAGCCAATCCAACCACTGTTTCTGCCGCTGGTACTGAAGTCACTTACACTTATACGGTAACCAATACCGGCACCGTTGAACTCACCGGTTTGATACTGACCGATGACAACGGGACGCCGGGTAATGTCCTTGATGACTTTACGGTTACCTTACTCGCTACAACATTGGCACCCGGTGCTTTAACATCCGGCACCGCGATAGTCAGCATCACCCAAGATCAGATTGATGATGGAAGCACAATCATCAATACCGCAACGGTTACTTCTAATGAAGGGGCCGAGGCGTCTGATTTTGCGGAGGTTGCGATAACTCAGAATCCGGCCGTCACTATCGAGAAAACCGGTGCCTGGGTCGACGGTGATGCCGACGGTTATGCTGACCCCGGTGAACTCGTCAACTACACCTTCACCGTCACCAATACCGGTAACGTGACCCTGACCAACGTCACCGTCACCGATCCGCTGG